>JAFSIC010000021.1 GCA_017439985.1 Oscillospiraceae bacterium | reverse complement strand
TACATTCACTTCTACAACCATGAGCGCATCCAGAATAAAACTGGAGTGGCGCCGCTGACGCTGCGTCACTCCGCTTAAAACTTAATTATCCTGCTAAGGGTCCTCTTTTTTGTGCTGTCCGTACAAACTGGGGCAGTCTACTTGTTCAGCTCCTTTTTCCTGTTGAAGAACCGACAAAAGCAGGAAGCGCCCATCATTTGTTGGGCGCTTCCTGCTTCAATGAGAAGTTTTTATGAAATCTACTGGAGTTTAAGAAGTTAGCAGAGGGTCTCTTCGTTTTCGGTAAATAGCTGGTCGTTGTTTTCAAACAAATCAATTTGATGGAGAATACCGTAAACGATAATTGCATCTCTGCGAATTTTTGGATAAAGGGGAGCACAGCCGCATACTTTCAGCAGTTCCTGTGTTTCATCCAGCGAGATGCCAAGACCGTAACAAAGACAGAGGAGGCGATTTCGAGAAGGGGTTCTGCGTCCTGCAAAAATCTGATGGAGATAGATCTCGCTCATGCCGGAGCGTTTTGCCAGTGCAGCTTTGGAGATATTCTTCTCGGAAAAGACTTTGTTCAAGATTTCGGTGACACTTTCAGAAATAAAATTATTCTCATTATTTTCAAGAAAATTGCTGAGATTTGGAGAGGACATCAGATCGAGCTGAAGGTTGTCTGTATCTTTTTTACTCAAAAAGTCACCGCCTTTACAAATTGGAAGTCAATGTTATAATAGTCTTATATTACATTTTTTTTGGAATAAAAACAATATGCTGACTGCATAGGATGGTGAAAAGAAGATGGAATTATACGATGATCTGCTGAATGCAGTGCAGAATGAATATGACCGTGTGCGAATTTTGAAAGCAGATGAACACAAAACACTCTCTGTATTGCGGCATAAAACTCGTGGAACACGTTATATTTTTCGTAATTATGAGGGCAGTGGGGAGGTTTATCGGAAGTTGCTGCCGATTTCCTGTCCACATCTTCCGCAAATCATGGAAGCTGCAGAATGGAACGGAAAGACTGCTGTATTAGAGGAATATGTGCAAGGGGATACACTGTATTTTCTCTTAGAGGGCGGTAATCTCAGTGCAGCAAAAGCGAAGGATATTATGCTTCAGCTGTGTCGGGGGTTGTCCGTGTTACATTCGCTGGGTGCAGTTCATCGGGATATCAAGCCGGAAAACGTTATTCTGCGCGGAGATGAAGCGGTGCTGATCGATTTTGATGCGTCCCGCATTGTGAAAGCAGAGCACGATGCTGATACGGTGATTCTGGGGACGGTAGGCTTTGCGGCACCGGAGCAGTATGGTCTTAGTCAGTCCGACGAAAGAGCAGATATTTATTCACTGGGAGTTCTGCTGAATGTGATGCTGACAGGAAAGCATCCTTCCAAGGAATTGGCTTCGGGTAAAATGGGGCGTATCGTCCGCCGCTGCACGATGGTAAATCCCAAAGAGCGTTATCAAAATGTACACAGCCTAATGAGGGCTTTGTGAGGAGGGCGAACGATGAAACAATGTCTCTACTGTGGAGCACAGCTCCATGAAGCGGCGTCGTTCTGTCATGCCTGCGGACGAAGCCAAATCGAAAAAAGAAAAGCAACCTTGCCATCACCACGAAAAAAACGAACAGCACTTTTGCTCTTTATTCTACTATTAAGTGCAGTTTCGGCTTTCCTTTGGAGCAATGTACAGAAAGAAGAACCACAGAGTCCACCGGAGAGTCAGACAATCAAGGAAGAGCCTGTTCCCGTTGAGCCAAACAAAGAAGAAACGCTGTACTACCGAACAGAAGATGGAGAGATTTACTATCTGAGGCTTAGTTTTTCCGATGACGGAGAAGCGCAGGCAAGACGCAAAAAGTCTATGGCGGCAGATCAGGGAAAGGATGGTTCCTTCCCATCGCTGTTGTATATCTCAAAGGAAAGCACAGGGGAATTTGTCACACAGGACTTTCTGGATCAGTGGGTCGAATACAGTTTCATTGAGTCGATCCCGCAGAATGGAACGCAGGCTTTGGATTTGGAAGAACCCTACTACGATAAGCTGGAATATCCACAGGCGGCCCTGAAATCCGATGTGCAAATCGGTTCCTATAATGCAGGTGATAACATTGTTCGCTGGACCTTGGCGATGAAAAACGGCGATGTTTTGACGCTGGAGCAGACGATCACCATCGAGCTGATGGAAGTGCAGAAATATTCCTGGACCGATATTTCCATGAATGACATGACGGAGTTGAATGCACTGTTTGAGCGTTTGGATGAGTCCACCGATGATGATCAGGTTGTGGAGATTTATCTGCCACCAGTCACTTATGAAGGCGGTTTGGAGCTAAGTGGACGCTCTTACCGACTTTACGGTACGCACAATGAGCAAGGAGAAATGACGACCTTTACGGAGCCTTCCACGATCCAAACCAGAGGCATGGGGAAAATGGAGCTTCACAATATTTGTTTCCGAGGCGAAGAGGGGACAGGCATCAGCTGTAAAGAAACCCTGTTCCTGGACGATTGCAAATTGGAAGGCTGGGATATTGCGGTGCATGTTCAGAATAACGGCTGGTCTCAAAGCGATAATTGCAGCTACCGCCAAAATGGAATCGGCATTCTCTTTGACTGCAAAGAGGACGGTTCCTTTGGACCAAATTACGACGAAAACTTGTTTGAAGAAAACGACATCGGTGTGCAGATCAAGGCAGTTCATAACAAACGAACCTTGTGCTTTGATAACTGTGTGTTCCGAAACAACGGCGCAGATATTGACAATCAGTATGGACAGACCTTGGATTTGTCCCGTACCATTTTTGAATAAGCATCTTTTCGGTAAAATTCCGGTAAAAACAGCTGTCAAGTCAGGAAAAATGTGCTATACTTAGTTTATTAAACCAGAAACGAGGTGTGATCGATGAAAGTAACGCCGTCAACTTATCAACTGAAAGATGGACGCAGTGCCGTGATCCGTCAGGCGCAGGAGAGCGATGCGGAGCAGATGCTGAAAATGGCACGACAGTGCGCTTCGGAAACCCGCAATCTTTGCAGTACAGAGAGTGAATACGATCTGCCGGTCGAAGCGGAAATGAAATGGATCATCGACCGCAACGGAGAGGGTTGTTTGCTACAAGTCGTTGAAGTAGACGGAGAACTCAAGGGCAACTGCATGACTTATCCGCAAGGTGGACGACTTCGCGTGCGTCATCGCTGTGGAGTGGGTATCGGTCTGCTGAAAGAAATCTGGGGAAACGGCATCGGAACATTGATGATGCAGAACGCCATTGATTTCGCAAAAGAATACGGCTATGAGCAGATGGAGCTGGATGTAGTTTCTACCAATGAGGCCGCAGTTCACCTGTATGAAAAGCTGGGCTTTGTGCGCTATGGTTTGCAGCCTCATGCCTTCCGTTATGAAGACGGCAGCTATGCCGATCTGCTTTTGATGGCGCTGGATCTGCGCTAACATATATGAAAGGAAGATTTCATGCTGACAGGAGAAGAACGCAGAAAAGAATTGATTCGTGTGCTGGAACAGAGTAATAAAGCTGTGTCCGGTACCGATCTTGCCAAACAGTTTGAGGTGAGCCGACAGGTCATTGTGCAGGATATTGCTCTGCTGCGTGCGACAAACAAAAAAATCCTTTCCACCAACAAAGGCTATATTCTGTTCCGTGATGACGAGAAAACCAAAGCAAAACGTATCGTTTGTGTGCTCCATAAGGACACGGATATTCTCAAAGAATTTGAATGTATCGTGGATTGCGGTGCAAAAGTGCTGGATGTTGTGGTGGAGCATGAGATTTACGGTCAGGTCAGCGTGGATCTGCTGATTCAGAATCGTCAGGATGCGCTCAGCTTTGTGGAGCAGCTGAGAAACTGTAAATCAAAATCCCTAAGCTGCTTGACCGATGGTGTACATTATCACACATTGGAAGCGGACAGCGAAGCAATGCTGGACTGCGCAGAAGCAGCTTTGAAAGAAGCAGGTTTCCTGCTGAGCTAACTGAATCTGTTTTCTTAAAAATCCCTCTTGTCAGAGGGATTTTTTTATGCTATCATAGTGCCATTGACTGACAAGACAACTGACACATCAGTTGTCAAGAATATAACAGGAGATGACAATATGAAAAAAATCAAAGAGCTGCTCAATCATATCTTTATTGACGGCTTGAGCGGCATGGCGACCGGCCTGTTTGCTACATTGATTGTCGGTACTATTCTCTCCCAGATCGGTGAGCTGATTCCGGGTGTGGTAGGGGACAGCATCTACATGATGGGTAAAATCGCCTCCAGTGTGACCGGTGCCGGTATCGGCTGCGGCGTTGCCATCAAATTCAAAGAACCTCCGCTGGTTACTCTTTCTGCTGCTGTCTGCGGTATGATGGGTGCGTTTGCAAGTAAAATTCTCGCAGGTTCTGTTCTGGTGGACGGCGTGATCCATTATGCAGGTCCCGGCGAACCATTGGGCGCATTCATTGCGGCGATCGTCGGCATCTACATGGGCCACCTGATTGCGGGTAAAACCAAAGTGGATATTTTGGTGACTCCATTGTGCTGCATCACCGCAGGTTCTGCAGTTGGTTTGGTTCTGGGCCCACCGATCTCCAGCTTTATGCTCCTCCTCGGTGAGATGATCAATATGGGTACACAGCAGCAGCCTTTGCTGATGGGCATCATCGTTTCTGTGCTGATGGGCATTATTCTGACTCTTCCTATCAGCTCCGCAGCACTGGGCATTATTCTGAATCTTGGTGGTTTGGCAGCAGGTGCGGCAACCGTCGGCTGCTGTGCAAACATGGTAGGCTTTGCGGTGGCGAGCTACCGTGAAAATGGCGTCAATGGTTTGTTGGCGCAGGGTCTGGGTACCAGCATGCTGCAGATTGGTAACATTGTTCGTAAACCGATCATCTGGCTGCCGGTTATTCTGACTTCGGCGATTCTTGGTCCAATCGCAACGGTTGTATTTGGTATGACCAATAATGCTACCGGTTCCGGTATGGGTACAGCAGGTCTGGTTGGTCAGATCACGACCTATCAGACTATGGCGGCAGAACGCGGCAGCGTGACCACTATGCTCTTGATTTTGCTGCTGCACTTTATCCTTCCTGCTATTTTGACCCTGTTCTTCTCCGAATTTATGAGGAAAAAAGGCTGGATCAAAGACGGAGATATGAAACTGAATATGTAACAAAAAGAGGAGAGAAGTTTTACTTCTCTCCGTTTCTTTTTTATGCTATGATTGTAACCGACGGCGAATTTTGTCGTCTTTATGAGTGAAGAGTAGCCGATTCTATCGGCAGAGAGGAGGAAACGAGATGTTGGAAGATTCTGTGATCTTGGAATTGTTCTGGAATCGCTCGGAAAATGCTGTCAGTGAAACCTCTGCAAAATACGGGAAATACTGCACAGGCATCTCCATGCAGATTTTACATAGTGAACCCGATGCGGAAGAATGTGTCAACGACACCTGGCTGCACGCATGGAACTCCATCCCGCCCAGCAGACCAAGCATCCTCAAGGCATATCTGGGAAGAATCACGCGCAATCTGTCCCTTGATCGCTGGAAACGCAACAGTGCGCAGAAACGAGGAGGCTCACAGGTAGAATTGATGCTGGAGGAATTGGGCGACTGCATCCCTTCAGCAGATAGTGTGCAAATCGAAGTAGAAACCAAAGTAATCGCTGAAATTATCAGCACATTCCTGAAGGAACAGCCGGAAATGAGTCGCTGGCTTTTTGTGCGGCGTTACTGGTACGGTGATTCCATGGCGGAATTATCGAAGAAAAGCAAAATGACAGAAAGCTATGTGAAAACACAGCTGTTTCGTTTGCGTCAGAAGCTGAAAGATCGTTTGGAGAAGGAGGGGGTGCAGCTATGACAAAGGAAGAAAAATTGCTTTATGCCATTGGCGAGATCGACGATGAGCTGATCATGGAAGCAGATGCTCCCGCTCCTAAAAATATTACAGCATTTCCGATGAACAAGCGCTGGAAAAAGGCTATGCTTACTGCAGCTTGCTTCTTGCTTTGTATCGGGGTGTGGGCGTCGGTAGGAGGATTGTTCCGCATGGGCAGCGCCTCTACGGGAATGGTCTCCAATGCGAAACCGGCTGCACCTGCTGAGGCACTGATTCCCGAAGCAGCCGAGGAAGAGTGTGATGAGATCGTAGCGGAAACAGAATGTACGACACAAGAAGGCGCAGAAACGCCGATGGAAGCTCCTGCAGCCAAAGCGGAAGAAGCAAATCCGGAAACAAGTGGAGTGGGAAAGTGCCCTGTCGGAGAGGATGAGGTCTTTTACATCAACTACCAAGCTCCGCTTTTGCCGCTTGATGTCAGCGGAGACAGCGATGGCATCAGAGCAGAGCGTCAGCTGACCATTGATGCTGCGGCGCAGTATGACGAAAGCAACACAGTGGAAGCAGTTGATGAATATCTTCTGAAAAATACCACAAATGCGGATAAGACTCTTACTCTGGAGTACCATTACAGTGCTAATTTCCGCACAGCAGAGAGTGTTTCTATGAAAGTCGACGGTTCCGCAGACGCGCAGTCTCTGGAGGCGAGTCTGTCCTACAATGGCTTCGAAGATGATGGTATGAATATTCATCATTTCAGCAACTGGAACGATTTGATGGAGCGTTTCCCAACAGAGTTTAGCTCCGTTGATGATTATGTCTCGTTATATGCCAATGAACCTATTGTAGTTTATGAGTTGTATGATGCGGAAATCCCGTCCGATGCACCGGATGCTGCCTGCATTGCAGTGGAATTCGAGTGTGACGAAGATACCTTCATCTGGAACAACAACTTCAATGGTATGAGTGTAGATGGAAACAGCCGCATTTACGATGTTTTTGCGAAAGAGTTTACTCGTCGTGAAGAAATGAGCAGGAGCCTTTGGGTCTTTGGCGGTCAGGAACTGCGAGACATCCAAATCAAAGGCTATACCAATGGCGCCTGCGAGGTAGAATATGATGGTGTGACGGCAAAACTCCGCAGCTATCAGACCACGCTGAAAGAGGCTGTCAGTGAGTCCATTTGGCAGTACGCAGAAGCCAATGACATTGTGTTGGAACGAGTCGATGAAGAGACCCTCGCCAATGCGGTGCTGGCTTATCTGAAATACAGTCCGTTGGGTGCAGAGCCGCAGCCGCGTTATGACTATCTCAGCAGCTGGGAAGTGAACAGCGATGTACTGGGCGTGGATCGTATCTTTACCATAGAACAAACAGTGACGATTCCGGCTAACAGCAGCATTCATGTCAAAGTTGAGCTGGATAAACGACCGAACTGGGCCTTTGAAAGCGGTCAAAGCTGCATCGACGTGGTGCCATCCCTCGGCTCGGAGTTGGATTTCGATTCTATTGTGATCAATTTAGTAAAATCTGATGTCCTTGATGTTTTGAGCGGGAATCTGACAGAAGGCGAAACAGAGCTCGATACAGAAACTGAACGCTGGTATGCGATTTACAAGGAAGCAGAGCTTTGCGGTCTGCCTCTGAACGAATAAAATAAGAGACCCGCCTCAATGGCGGGTCTCTTATTTTTACAAATATTTCATTGTATTATCCACAAAAATAGTGTATAATGTGGATAATAAATCCTCGAAAGGTGTGTTACTATGGAATTATTTGAAGCATTGGTACAGAGACAGAGCGGCAGAAATTACGCTGAACAGCCTGTTGAAATGGAGAAATTGAGAAAATGCGTTGAGGCCGCACAGCTGGCACCATCTGCCTGCAACAGCCAGCCTTGGAGCTTCGTTGTTGTATCCACTCCGGAGAAAGTAAAAGAAGTAACGGAAAATATTTTGAATGTTGGCTTCAATAAATTCTGCCAGAAAGTTCCTGCATACATTGCTATCATCGAAGAACCAGCTGTTCTGGGTCCAAACCGTGTGAGCCAGAAATACGCTCACGGTGACGTTGGTATGGCAGTGGAAAATCTCTGCCTGGCTGCAACTGCACAGGGTCTTACCACCTGCATCATGGGTGCATTTGGTCCGGAAGATAAAATGAAAGAGATCCTTGGTCTTGCTCCTGACACCAATCTGCGTCTGGTGCTCTCTGTTGGTTATGCCGCAGAAGGCGACCCGATCCGTCCAAAGAGACGCAAAGCTCTCGAAGAAGTTTGCAAATTCCTGTAATAAAAAAATCCCCGCAGAAAGCGGGGATTTTTCATTTTACAACAGAATGACTACTGATTAAAATAATTAAGCAACTCTGAAATCATGTTTTTATTCCGCTTCCTGCTTCAACTGCCACTTTTCAAAAATCTCATACTGCTCGTCCAGCCAATCACAGATGAGCGGGCGGCTTTCTTCCACAAGGGGAAAGTCAGCTTCAGCAACGATCTCGCTTTTGGCACTGCAGTTTTTGCCGTACCAAATCAGCAGATGGAAGTTCTCTTTTGGGATGATCTTATAATTAAAATTACCTTTGCTTCCACTGAACATATTCTTAAATGTGAAGTACTCCAGTGGGAGAATGGTGAAGGATTCGTGCTTTGCCATGATTTACTCCTTGCCTTTTCATCTAAATAATGATACCGTTGCAGTGATCGATTTCATGCTGAATGATCTGCGCGGTGAAACCGCTGAAGCTGCCGCGGCGTTTGACAAAATTACGATCTAAATACTCGACTTCGATGCTCTCAAAGCGTTTACGAGGGCGCTTTCCAAGAAGAGAAAGACAGCCTTCCTCTGTTTCGTACGGACCGGATTTTTTTACTATTACCGGGTTCACCATTGGCACATGAAATGGTCCGTGAGCGAAAACAATGATGCGCTTACGCACGCCGATCATGTTGGCAGCGAGACCAACACATTCTTCTTCGTGGGCTTTCAGCGTATCAAGAAGGTCAGTGATGACCTGTGCATCTGCAGAAGTGGCAGGGGAGGACTTCTGTCCCAAAAACAAAATATCTTTTACGATGGGTTTTACCATACTGTTCCCTCCGTTGTTTTCATAAGATAAGTCTATCATACCACGGAATTTCCTGTCATGCAACGAAACAAGAGCTTGGAATTGTTGTGAACGAACTGTAAAAAGAGACGAAATTTGTCGATTTTCTCACACAAAATCGAAGAAAGAATCTTTTCATTTCCCGTTTTTGCTGATATAATGAATGATGTATATCTGTATCTACGGATAGAACCATGTTATCAATCTATTTATTTTTAATGGAGTGTTATAAATGATGGAAGAAAAAAACGTATTGCAGCCAAGTGAGGTGCTGCCTGCCGTCGCACTGCGCGGTATGGTCATGTTCCCGACCACAACGCTGCACTTTGATTGCGCCCGCGATATTTCCATCGCAGCCATCAATGAAGCGATGAATCGGGATCGCCGTATCTATCTGGCTTCCCAGAAGGATCCGGCTGTGGATGATCCGAAATCCGACGATCTTTGGAATGTTGGTGTTGTAGCAAAAATCAAACAGGTCCTGAAGCTGAAAGGCGGCATTCTCCGTGTTTCTGTGGAGGGTGCTTATCGTGCGAAAACCGTAGAAATTCTGCAGGAAAATCCGTACTACCAGATGGTAGTCAGCAAATTCCCGGAACAGTCCACGGAAAAAGACGATCCGAAATATCTGGAAGCTGTTCTCCGCACTGTCAAAGAGCAGCTGGAAGAATACTGCTTCTTCGCTCCGCAGGTCTCCCGCGATCTGGTGCTGAATGCCATGACCAGCGATGACCCTCAGAAGCTGAGCGAATATGTAGCAAACAACATCGCTTTTGAACCGGAAGAAAAACAGAATCTCCTGATGGAATCCAACATGATCCTCCGTCTGGAATATCTGGCAAAACTGCTGGTGCATGAGGTGGAGATCCTGAAGCTGGAAAAAGACATCGCAGAGCGTGTCAAAGAGCAGATGGATAAAAATCAGAAAGAATACTACCTGCGTGAGCAGATCAAAGCCATCAACATCGAACTCGGTGAATCCGAGGACGGCGAAGATGATGCTGACCGCTACCAGAAAAAACTGGATGCTCTGCAGGTTTCCGATGATGTAAAGAAAAAACTGCAGGACGAGATCAACAAACTGCGCCGCACTCCTTACGGCAGTCAGGAAGGTCTGGTTTGCAGCAACTATCTGGAGCTGGCACTGAACCTGCCTTGGAATGAACAGACAGAAGAAAAACTGGATGTCAATGCGGCAGAAAAAGTGCTGGAAGAAGACCATTACGGCATGAAAAAAGTCAAAGAACGCATTTTGGAGTCTCTGGCAGTTCGTAAACTTGCTCCGGATATCAAGGGACAGATCCTCTGTCTGGTTGGTCCTCCGGGTGTTGGTAAAACCTCTATCGCCAAATCCATCGCCAAAGCCTGTGGCAGAAACTATGTGCGTATGTCCTTGGGCGGCGTGAAAGATGAAGCGGAGATCCGCGGTCACCGCAAAACCTACATCGGCGCTATGCCTGGTCGTATCATCAACGCGATCAAACAGTCCGGCGTCAATAATCCACTGATCCTCCTGGACGAAGTGGATAAACTGAGCCGCGACTACAAGGGCGACCCGTCTTCTGCGCTGCTGGAAGTTTTGGATGCAGAACAGAACTTCTCCTTCCGCGATCACTATCTGGAAGTTCCGTTTGACCTGAGCAACGTGATGTTCCTTGCAACTGCCAACGATGCAGGCAGCATTCCAGGTCCTCTCTACGACCGTATGGAAGTCATCACCCTGTCCAGCTACACTCGCGAAGAAAAATTCCATATCGCAAAAGATCATCTTCTGCCAAAACAGATGAAACGCCACGGTCTCAGTGGCAAAACCGCTCGCATTTCCGACGATGCACTCTATGGTCTGATCGACGGCTACACCCGTGAAGCAGGTGTGCGTACTCTGGAGCGTGAAATTGGTTCTGTTTGCCGTAAATGTGCCAAAGAAATTGTAGCAGGAGAGAAGAAATCCTGCCGCGTTTCCGAAAAGAATCTGGAAGCTCTCCTTGGTCCTAAGAAATTCAAGGACGACGACCTGAACAGAGAAAATCTGGTTGGTGTTGTAAACGGTCTGGCATGGACTGCGGTAGGCGGCGAACTGCTGCAGGTGGAAGTTGCTGTTGTTGAAGGCAGCGGCAAAATCGAACTGACCGGTTCTTTGGGCGATGTTATGAAAGAATCCGCAAAAGCTGCGGTTACTTACGTTCGCTCTGTCTGCGATAAATACAACATCGAAAAAGATTTCTATAAAACCAAAGATATCCACATCCACTTCCCGGAAGGCGCTGTTCCAAAGGACGGCCCATCTGCAGGTATCACCATTACCACTGCACTGGTGTCTGCGCTGTCCGGTATGGAAGTGCGTCACGATGTGGCAATGACCGGTGAAGTGACTCTGCGCGGTCGTGTTCTGCCGATCGGTGGTCTGAAAGAAAAGACCATGGCAGCTTACCGCAATAAGATGAAAACTGTCATCATCCCTCAGAACAACAAGGTGGACCTCCACGAGGTTGACCCGGTTGTGAAGGAAAATATCCGCTTTGTGACTGCATCTCAGGTGTCTCAGGTACTGGATGAAGCTCTCATCTGGCCGCTGAAAAATGAAGTGACCGAGCAGCCGGAGCAGCAGGAGCCAAAGTCCTTGCCGGATATGCCAAAGCCAAAGGGCAGAGCCTCCAAGCAGCCCATCATGGAAAAGGTATAGGTGAATCATGAATTATAACAACGTGGTATTTGAGACATCCTTCGGCCGCATTGATCAGCTGCCGGAAAGTGATCTGGTGGAGCTGGTCTTTGCCGGACGCTCCAATGTGGGCAAATCCTCTCTTATCAATAAGTTCTTTAACCGCAAGAATCTGGCTCGTGTGTCAGCCGTTCCGGGCAAGACCCAGACCATCAATTTCTTCCGACTGGAGAATGTCCGCTTTGCCGACCTGCCGGGTTACGGTTACGCAAAAGTAGCAAAGGATAACAAAGCGAAATGGAGTAACCTCATCGGTGGTTATTTTGCAGCAGGCAGACGCATTGAGCTGGTGTTTCAGTTGATCGATATGCGTCATCCGCCGACAAAAGATGACCTGCAGATGATCAACTATCTCATCGAAAACGAGTTTCCTTTCGTTATCGTGCTGACCAAACAGGATAAGCTGTCCCAGAAGCAGCAAAAAGAGCGTTTGGAAGCTCTTCAGAAAGAAATCCCATACGCAGATCAGATTCAGATGATCCCATTCTCCGCAGAAACCGGATATGGTGTAGAGGAGCTTCGCTCCATTGTGGAAGAGATCGCACAGATGGATCTGGAAGCAGATGAGGAAGAGCTCGACGACGAGGATGAAGAAATCGACGAGACAGAAGAATAAGATGGACCTCGGAGCTGAATCCGGCTCCGGGGTCTTTTATTCCGTCTGATGATAAATAATTTTTATTATCAAAAAGGACTTCTTTGTATTTTTCATAAAAAAACGAGCGTTTCATGTTGTAAAGTGAGAAAATGAATGACATGTTGGCTTTTTCACGAAGGACAGCTTGTTTTCACTTGGAACATCATGGTATAATCCATATTAGGCGGACGATTTTGGGGGAAATGTCCGCGGTATAGGTACAGTATCACGAAACTGTGTATCAGAAGAGTATGTCGCTTCGGACTTCTTTACAGAATTACAGTAACGTGGTAAACTAAGAATACGGGTGCGTGGCATGCCGTATTGAAAATTTTTGATTTTCATAGATCGAATGGAGGATGCTACCAAATGGAGTCTAAGATGAGAGACCTCAATGTGGAATTTTTGTTCCAGGCAGTATTGAAGCTGGAATCCATGGAAGAATGCTATAAATTCTTCGGCGACCTTTGCACCATCAATGAACTGAGATCCATTTCTCAGCGACTGGTTGTTGCAAAGATGCTGGATGACCGCAAGGTTTACAGCGATATCGTAGCACAGACCGGCGCTTCTACCGCGACCATCAGCCGCGTGAACCGCTCTCTGAACTACGGCAGTGACGGCTACCGCATTGTGTTTGACCGTTTGGAAGACAAACCTGCTTCGGAAAACTAAATGCTGGAGGACCGACAGGAATGATGTATTCTGCTTTTGCCGGTTTTTATGATGAATTGACCGGCAATATCTCCTATGAGGAGAGAGCAAGTTATTTTGACTCGATCATCAAAGAATTTAAGACAGAAGGCCCGATCCTGTTGGATCTGGCTTGCGGTACAGGCAGTTTGTCTGTGGAGTTTGCCCGCCTTGGCTACGATGTTATTGGTGTGGATAATTCTGCGGATATGCTGTCTGTTGCTTTGGAAAAGAAATATGAAGCAGAACAGGATATTCTCTTTCTTTGTCAGGATATGACGGAGCTGGATCTGTACGGCACGGTAGATACCACTGTTTGTGCACTGGACAGCATCAATCATGTCACCGATCCGAAGAAAGTGAAGGAGATATTCAAAGGTGTCAGCCTGTTCACCGTGCCGGGCGGACTGTTTCTTTTCGATGTAAACAGCCCGTACAAGCATCGCTCTGTGCTGGGCAATAATACCTTTGTGTACGACTGCGATTCTGTTTACTGTGTGTGGCAGAATGAGTTTGAGGAAAAGACGGACACCGTGCACATCAGCCTGGACTTTTTCGCCTACGATGAGGAAAGCGATAGCTATACCCGCAGCAGCGAACAGTTCAGCGAGCGCAGCTATGAGCCTCAGTGGCTGGAAGCATTGCTGGACGAAACCGGTTTTGACCTTTTAGCGGTATACGGCGATGACAGCCGTGAAGCGCCGAAAGAGAACACACAGCGTCTTATCTATGTAGCAAGAAAGCGTAAATAGTTCAGAAAAGCAAATCAAGAGGAGACTTTAACAATATGGGTAAACTTGTACGCACAATTTCTCATGAGGGTGGCGTGATCTGTATTGCGGTGGACAGCACCGATGCCATCGCAAGAATGGAACAGATCCACAAAACTTCCGCGGTGATCACCGCAGCGGAAGGTCGTCTGCTGACCGCCGCATCCATCATGGGTACTCTGCTGAAAAGCAAAAACGACTCCATCACTCTGCGCATGGAGGGTAACGGTCCGGTTGGCCACCTGATCGCAGTCAGCGACGGCAGCGGTAATGTAAAAGGCTACATGACCAATCCTGTGGTGGAACTGCCGCTCAATGCGAAAGGCAAACTGGATGTAGCAGGCGCTGTCGGCACTGACGGCTTCCTGTATGTTATCCGTGACATGGGCATGAAAGAGCCTTATATCGGTCAGGTTCCGATCGTTTCCGGCGAAATTGCAGAGGATATTACCAGCTACTACGCGCTCAGTGAGCAGATTCCAACCGTTTGTGGTCTGGGTGTGCTGGTGAATCCGGATCTGTCTGTAAAAGCGGCTGGCGGCTTCCTGGTTCAGCTGCTGCCGGGTGCACTGGACGAAGAAATTGATCGTCTGGAAGAAAACATCCGCAATCTGAAACCGGTTTCCAAAATGATCGAAGAAGGTATGACTCCACAGGAGATCGCTTTCAAAGTTTTGGAAGGCTTCGAACCGGAAGTTCTGGATGAGTACGATATGGGCTATGTTTGTGACTGCTGCCGCGACCGCGTGGAGCGTGCGCTCATGAGTATCGGCAAAGCAGAGCTGAAAAAGATGGCAGAAGAGGAAGAACAGGTAGAAGTTGGCTGCCAGTTCTGCGACAAAAAATATGTCTTTACCCGCCATCAGCTGAAGGAACTTGCAAAATAATTTTTCAAATTTTTTGAGAAGGCAGGGGAATCCTGCCTTCTCTCTTCTCAGAAAATCGCATGATTAAGCCATTTTTGGAGCATGAAAAAACTTTTGAAAAAACTTTGGAAAAAGTGTTGACAAAAACAAAAAAGTAGGTTATAATAACAAACGTCGTCAGGAGCTGATCGAAAGACAGCGACTGAAAGATGTGGGAGTTTAGCTCAGCTGGGAGAGCATCTGCCTTACAAGCAGAGGGTCACAGGTTCGAGCCCTGTAACTCCCACCATAATCTGGCCCGGTAGTTCAGTTGGTTAGAACGCCAGCC
>JAFSIC010000020.1 GCA_017439985.1 Oscillospiraceae bacterium | reverse complement strand
TACATTCACTTCTACAACCATGAGCGCATCCAGAATAAAACTGGAGTGGCGCCGCTGACGCTGCGTCACTCCGCTTAAAACTTAATTATCCTGCTAAGGGTCCTCTTTTTTGTGCTGTCCGTACAAACTGGGGCAGTCTATCATCTATGCCTTTTTTCTAATAGCTTTACTTGTTTTCATAACAACAGTAGCTTGTACTTATTATTCAAGCAAATTAAGGAGGTCCCTCATGAAACAGATCCACATTGGAGAAATCATCAAGCAACGCCGTATTGAGCTTAACCTAACCCAAGAAGAATTATGTGAAGGCATCTGTGAGCCACCAACCATGTCTCGTATTGAAAAAGGACGCCAAACCCCTTCTCATAGTAAACTAAAGGCATTATTGGATCGACTGAATCTGCCAAGTGAGAAGTATTATGCAATGATGAGTAAAAATGAATTAGAAATTGAAAGACTAAAAAATGAAATCATCGATTGTAATACGAGACAACTTAATAAAGAAGGCTTGCTGAAAATCAATGAATTAATTCCACTGTTGGACGAGGATGATCATGTCACTCACCAATTCATCGCACGTTCTCGTGTTCTGTTGGGCAAAATGATTGGTGAGACTATTGTTCCTTATAGTGCAGACGAAAAACTTGATATTCTCTTTAATGCTATTAAAATGACTATTCCGAACTTCGATGTAGATGAAATTGGGCGTCACTGGTATAGCCTAGATGAAATGAAAATTATCAATCAAATTGGTGTAGTTTACAGTGAAAATAACAGAGATCGAGAAGCTCTAGATATATACTATCAACTGATGAGACATATCAAAAAACGCCTTGTGGTAAATTCCAATAACGTGTCTACGACAATTCTTGTTGCCTATAATTATTCTCGCTTATTATGCCGCAGAAAACAGTACATCGATGCATTTGAAATTGCCGAATGGGGCATGCAACATGTCGTTGAATGGGGGCGTGCCAGCCACGCTGGTGGATTATTGTATGTACTTGGAGAATCCAAATATCGTTTGGGGGATATAGTATCTAGTAAGGATTATTATATCAAATCATACTACGCTTTTCAAATTATGGGAAATCCAGAATCTGCAGCTGCTATACGTGAAAACATAGAAGAATACTATTCATTTATCCCACACTAATGTGTATCTCCTCCAGCTGGAGGTTCTTTAGAATCGTCACATGGATTTACCATATCACCTTCGTCCTCGGACTGTTCATTCTGAGGTGGAGCAAGGATTTCATCTCCAATTTCAACTGGAGGATTCGTTACAATAACAGATGCACATAAAACAAGAGATAAAAGGACGGATAAGATTTTTTTCATAAAAATAACTCCTTTACATTTTAAGAAACGGCACAGCTAAAGCTGTGCCGTAACGTATTGATGCTACTTTGTCAGTAGTCACTAGTGTCTGCAAATGCGAGAACCAGCTTCCATATAAGTGAACTCACCCATACCACCATGTGTGCTACAGGTATATTCTGCAGTCACTTCATAATATGGAATATTGTCAGTTTTATCTGGATATTTGTTACATTCTACCTCTTCCATATAGAGGTATTCCCTACTAATGATAGTACGAGAAGTAGTTCTACCACACTCATCACAAATAGGTGCACGAGGCTGGATACCGTCTGCCATTGCCACTACGGTCATGCTCAAGCACATTGCTGCTGCCAGAACTGCTGTCATTACTTTTTTCATAAGAATTGCTCCTTTCATAATTTAACTTCTTTGATGATTCCATGGTACCATCAAAACCGACATAGTAGCTTTCTATGTCTGATTATATTATGATGCAAAGGAGGAAGAATAGCCATAATATCCCACGTAAAGTAAAAATTACATCAAATCTTAAGTTAATGAAATTAGACAAAGACCACCTGTTCCTTATTGGACAGGCGGTCTTTCGTTTTACCACACAACGGGAATTGCTTCGGCCACTGGGTCACCACCTCGTTCCAAGAACCAGGCAGCAAGCTTGTAAGATAATTCATCAAGCATCGTCGTATCCAGATTATCCACAATATCATAGGTCTTGCCGGGAACAAGTCCGATTTCATTCTTTGTCAATACAGCCTCCTGCGAAATGGTCAGCGCCTGCATACGTTCTCCGCGGAAGCAGGTCTGGTCTCCCAAAAAGCTGTCTGCAATGTACTGAACTTCCAACGCTCCGGCCAACTCATTGAGAAAGGCTTCTGACGTGTCGCTGTAAAGGGTCAGTGCTTCTCCTGCCCAACCGACACATTTCATATTGATAACAAGTATTTGCTTATAATGGTCATCAAGGATTCTGGCGAACTCAGCAGAACCATCCATGCCGTTTTCACTGCCGTTAAAGGCCACGAAAACAACATCGCAGGGAAGTTTATCTCCTTGGGAAATCCATCGTGCTGTCTGCATAAGTACAGACATACCAGATGCATTAGCGTATGCTCCCGGCAGCAGAGTTCCGCATTGTCCTGAACCATCAAAATGAGCACCAAAAACAACTAATTTATTGTTATCCTCCCCTGGCAGATATCCGACGATATTATCGGCATCCCCATCAAATGCTGCTTTCGGTAATGACAGATGCAGCTTTGCACCCTCTGCAGTAAGCTGTTCATAGACCGATTCGGTCACCATGATTCGGCTGGCTTCATAGCGCTCATTGTAATAACCAAAACCGCCGCTTACATTTCCGACAAAAACTTCGATTGCTTTTTTAGGACTTTTCTGTGTTATTTTTTCTCCGTCCAAAATGGCTTCTCCTGTTTCGCACAAAGCCAAATCGTCTGATACCGGCAGGATCAATTCAAGCTCTTTTGCAGAAGGCTTGAACACCCAATCCACACCCAATTCCAGCTCCATTTCTGTTCCATCTGGGTGGACAATGGCTGCATAGCCCGGCAAAACCTCAAAGCATTCATCTTCATAAGTATGCCGATAACTGTCCAGACTAGATATGGGCTGCAATCCCATATCAGAAAACTGAGTTTCAATCCAGTCAGCAGCCAGACGATTGCCTTGGCTGCCGGTGACACGACCCTGATATTTGGGATCAATCAATTCTAAAAGCACTTCTTCCGCAGAGCTGTCCACAGACCAATCCATTGTAAAAGTGACAGGCGGTACGTTCTCTGCCCATTGTGCTTTCACTGTTTCCTGCTTCTCCTTTGTTGCTTCAACAACTTTCTGTGGAGCAGATATTTCTACCACTGGTACCTCTGCATTTGTACAAGCGCTCAGGAGAAGAAATGCCAGAAGCAGCAATAATCCTTTTCTCATGAAAATTCCTCCCTACTCCATTAACAATCCATCTTTTAAGCGAAGAACTTCATCGGCTTTGTCTGCAATAGCCATATCGTGGGTCACGACGATAATACAATATCCCTCCTCATGAGCCAAACGCTGGAGTAACGAAAAAACAATCTCACTGTTTTCTGTGTCCAGATTACCGGTCGGCTCATCGGCAAGAATAATTCTTGCATCGGAAGCCAAAGCTCTCGCAATGGCAACACGCTGCTGTTCACCACCGGATAGCATAGCTGGCAGACGCCTGTAATAACTTTCATTCAGGCCAACGTCTGTTAGTTTTGCATGGGAAGCTTTTTTGGCATCAGTCTGTTTTTCACCACGAAGCAACATCGGATACATAACATTCTCTTCCACTGTTAAAAGAGGAAACAGATTATAGCTCTGACAAATCAATGAGATTGAACGCAGGCGATATTCATCCCGATTACTTTCTGTGGTACTTTTTCCATTGTGTATTACTTCTCCATCTGTTGGAGTATCCAATCCTGCCAGCATAGAGAGAAAAGTGGTTTTACCACAACCGCTTTTGCCGACAATTGCATAGAATTTTCCTTCTTCAAAGTCATAACTGATGCCTTTTACAGCATGAACCTTCTGATATTTGCTTTGATAGATGTAATGCACATTTTTCGTCTGTAAAACACTCATAAGCTACTCCTTATCTCTCAGAATTTCCATAACATTTACCCGTACCGTCATCAGAACAGCCACCGCCGCACCGAAACTGTAACACAGCAGGACCGCCGCACAAATAAGCAAATCTACCTCTCCCAAGCCGGTCATCCGCACAAACAACGAAGCCAAAAGAATGCCCAAAAGACACAGCAAACTCTGTTCCAACAGAACTTTCAATGTGATTTGCATTGTACTCTCGCCAAGCATACGCATAATCGCATATTCTGCTTTACGTCCACGCACCAACAGGAAACACAGGAAGAACCCAATGGCTGTCACCATCACAAAGAAGAACAGATACAATCCCTCCAGCAACGCTAAGTTGCTTTCAATGGGAGCAACCGTGCCCTGCAGGATGCGGTCATCAATGGCTATACGTAGTCCATGTTCACCACTGCCGTCATAGCCCAGTTCATCGAAAAGCTCTTTGCTCTCCTCTATCCGGCGGTTATCTTCAAAGGTAAAGATAAAACTGTTTGGTGCAAAATCCCATTGTTTAAAGCTATGTAATTCTGCAAAGGTATTCATTGCATCGTCACACATCTGCTTCATTGTCCCAATCGGAATAATGCAATCTGTTCCTACAGATGTTCCTGGATGGAGCCCCACCACTTTCAAACGCACAATGATTTGACTGGCATCAGATGGTCCCAATACCTTCTCCACCATAACGGGAATCGTTTCTCCCAATTCATAGCCCCAACGGTCGGAGATGATGCAAATGCGCTCATCGCTCTCCAAAGAGGCTTCGGAGTAGCCTTCTTCCCATGTGATTTTATCCCGTACCCGCATCAAATCATCACAGGCTGAAAAGCTGCTGTAACCTCGAATCTTACTGTTTCCTTTGAATATCGTCGGTATTTCCGCCAAATGCAGCTGCATTGCACGCAGACGACTTTCATCACTGCTACCAGATTTTCCATCAAGAATATCTTTACGGAGCAGTTCGCAGTTCATCTCCATGTAAGTGGCGTGTTCACTGAAAAAGCCGCTGTCAAGCAGCTTCTGCCAGTCATCTTCTGGGATATTAGGTGCAACATAATCGGCTGCATTATAAATCCATCCCTTTACAATCGTTTCGGAATAAGCTTCTTCCAGATGCTGTTTTGTCTCTCGAATCAACTGAGGATAAAGCAGCATAAATACTGTTACAACAGCGGTAAACAGCAGTACCAGCAAGCAGGAGTCTTTGCGTCGCAAAGCCATACGCCACTGAAATCCGTACCCTTTCATATATACACCCCCTATCCACCGCTTTTCGGCAGCAGTTCTCTTGGTTCTTGATTGATATAAAGCAGCACAAAGAGAATCAACATCATTGGGAAAATCATCGATGCAGCAGTAGAAACTACCGTCAGCGACAGATTCGCTTTTACTGCTAAATCTTGCATCTGGTCATTGTCGCTTTGCAGAACATAAGCCTGATAAGTTGCTGCATCCTGACTTTTTGCCAGATTATTCTTATTGATATTCTCACCCACAAACTCTGCTAATCCAAAGCCTAATATTCCACCCAAAGCAGCACCGATAACAGTAAGCACCAGTGCACAAATCAAAACTGCTGTCAGAGCTTTTCTTTTGCTGCCGCCTAACATACGGAAGATTCCAACACTTTGCTTTTGGTTCTGTGCAAAGAAAAATGCCAATAACACACAGGTCACAAGCAACAGCAAGGAGGACAATGCTAAAAGCAGCTTTGCTGTTCCGTTCATCGCTTCCAAGCCCGGCTGTACTACACTGTAACCCTGATCGTAAAAACTGAATTTTGGATTGAACTGACCTTCTTTTTCTTCCAATAATCCCAAAGCTGTAATGTGCTCGTTGAACTCATCAATGCTTCCGTTTAGCAGATGAATCGTAAACAAACCGCCATGAACCGGACGTTCTTCCATCGGCGGCTGATTCTCCACCGATGCATCAGGCACGTAGATGTTAAACCATGGCATTGCTAAGGTTGTTTTGGAAATATCGGAGTTACCACTTACTTCATTCTGTGTATAAATACCAACAATTTCATATTCTGCTTCATGGAAAAATTCTTCTGTCTGACGATTCCATACGGGATAATCCCATTGTGTCTGTGAATCGCGATTAACGAAACCACTGTATTCGAAGAATTTCATAGGCAGTTTATCGCCGATTTCCCATTGCTGATAACTTGCCATCTGGTCACTGATTAGGCAAACTTTTGCACCGCTGGCGTACTCTTCTTCTGTAATCAGACGACCTTCTTTCAAAGATGCTCCGCCCAGATGATAAGCGGCTATACCCTCCAAGTCATTGGTTGTCGTCACGCTGAAGGCATGATTGGTAATTTGGGTACCTTTCTGAATCTCCTCAAAATAAATCTTCATCTCGGTATTGTTCTGTACATCTTCCCAGCGCTGAAGCGGAAAGAACTCTCCTGCCTCCGGACCTTGGGTATAGGTTGTAAAATCATTAGCAGTACTGTAATCCACCCTATAATTCAAAGCACCTGCACGAGAAAAAGTAGAGTACAAACTCAGGGCAGAATCTTCCCGTTCTCTACGAAGAAGCCCCTGTTCTTCTGATGGATACCATCCGCTGCCCATACCGATGACCATGACATATTCCTCATTGGGATACAGGGTGATATAATCAACATCCTCGTTTCGATTCAGCTGCTTCACCTGTTCTGCGTAGTAATTACGGCAATCCAGACTATAAAGCGAAAAATTGCCGAAACGCCATTCATCAGGGTAAGCATAGCAACCTGCTGCCGAATCAATAATTTCAACTTTAAACTCCGTATTTGAGCTATCATACTCCTCCCAGTTTACAGACAGAACAACAGGCTCAGCCTCTGCAATACGAAAGCGAAGCACATCTTCCCCCAGCATCGGAAAACCCTTGCCTTGCATTGAAACATGATTTTCTATGTATGCCCCATATCGACTGCGCAGATCCCAATGTGTCACACAATCAGTATCGACGATCTTGCTAAAATCAAAGCCCTCTACTGTAACAGACTCGTAGCCAACCACCTGTTCCTTATCACCGCTTACCAAATTCCCATATTCATCAATCTCGCCATACAATTCCATAAGAGCAATGGTGGAATAGTTTTCCTCCACTGTCTGTAGATTTGCCCGACTGTTATGATACAGATTGATGCTCATCACAAAGAACGCTACAACTACCATCAATAGCAGAATATATAAACCTGTTTTCTTCCCTCTTTTTAATTGCTGCAGAAAGATTTTCAGATGCATATACTCACCTCCAAATTTCATGAAAAATATATAATATTTTCCATTTCATTGTAGCATATTTAGGTTTTTATGTCCATATTATTTGATGTAATAAAGAAAATACATGAAATACTATTGACATTTTCCTCTCTGCCCTAACCTCTTCCCATGATCTCTTAACATTCATAGCTCAGCATGAGCCATGGCATAGCTCACACCAGGAAACACTTATTCCCTGGTGTGAGCTTCTTCTATTTCCAATTACCGCACGAGCTTATAAAGTAACGTACTTTTCCCACCATTATCACGCCAGCGCTGATAGGTCTCTATATATCCAAACGCTTTCAAGTCCTGTACTGCTCGCTTCACCGTCGCCGGTGACAAAGCCAACTCCTTTGCTATGGTCTTCACAGATGGCCAGCACTCCTTCTCCTTGTTGGTTCTATCACGCAAGTACATATAAACCGCTCTCGCTCGATGGGACAAATGCTCGTCGCTATAAATCCGTTCAAAATAACGCATGTCTTCCTCCTAGTCTGTTCTAATATTGCTTTCGAACTCTTCCTCCAGCCATTCCGGCGGATAGCGTCGATAAATCTCCTGTTCCAAGCTTTCTTTGCCCGCATACTGAACCTGTCGTACGGAACGTTCCGGCAACTCCATCGGTTTACCAAAACGAATCCCCCAGTCCAGAAACAGGCGAAAAGTCGTCTTCATGGGGTGCATACCTGTTCTCATGGTAATGAAACTGCCTTTCTCCATGCTTTTCAGTTCATCCGCTGTCATTAAAGGTCGGGCAATCATTTGCAGACTGCGGGATGATTCTTTACCCTTGCTGACAGAGCCGGACAGGACGGTCTGATTACCTAAATCTTTAGACAAGGTATCCGCCGTTTCACTGCCCGGGGCAAATCCGCCAAAGATTGTCAGCTGACAGTTATCCCGAATCACCTGCGCACCCTCTTTTCCGTAGTTTTTATCCAACTGTACCAGACCCTGAACCAGTGCAACAATGCTGAGCTTTCGGGATCGTGCCGCAGAAAAGAGCATCTCTGCTCCTTCCAGTTTTGGAATGGTTCCAAACTCATCACAGAAGAAAATCACTCGATTCGGCAGCTTACCGCCTCCCTCATCGGCAACTGTCATCAGTTCACGATACAACTGCTGGATAATCAAGCTGACCAGAAAATACGCAGTCGGATCTTCCTCCGGCATGACGATGAACAGTGCAGATTTCTCATTGCAGAATCTTTCCGCATCAATGGCAGAATCAAAACACAAAAGTTGTTCCAACTCTGAATCCAGGAAAGCGTTGAGTCGGCTCATGGCTGTAGATAAAACAGAGAGCATAGCCTGCTCACCGGTGTTGAGTGCTGCACCTGCCATCCATCGTGCCTTGTGTTCCGGTGGAAGTTGTTCCATCAAAATCTGAAACTGATTTTTTCCCTTTACCCTGCTCGGAGCCAACAAGTCCTGCAACAGCTTAAAAACAGACACAATGTGCCGTTCTTCCAGTGGACAAAACTCTGCAATCAGCATCATGACGGATGCCAGCAAACCTTCTGCCGCATCATAAAAATATGCGTTCTGTCCAAAGCTCTGCTCTCCGCCTGCCTGAATGATGGTCTTTGCACAAATCTTTGCGTACTTCTCCATCTTGGCCTTTGCTCGTAAATCGTCTGGATTTTCCTGATATAAATCCGCATACTTGGAAATCAGGTGCAGCATATTTGCTCCATCACTTCGGGTAGGATTTCGCAAATCAATCACCGCTACCCGATACCCATAATATTCTTTTGCAACAGCACCATAGTTGCGATAAACATCACCCTTTGTGTCTGTCACCAAAAAAGACACGCCCGACGCACAGGCATATTCCAGATTTGGATAGAGATAATGCGCCGTCTTACCAACACCGGAAGCACCGATCATGAGACAGTGCACATCTCCGTTATCAATCAGTGCTGTGGTTTTCTTTCCTCTGGGAATCGAACCAACCACCAATCCCTGCTCTTTCGGCAGATGTTCGCCTTTTCTCCATAACTCCGGAGTAAACGGCACATGAATATAGGCTTTATCAATTTCTTTCTGCGTGGCCCAGCGAGCAGTACCATGCTGACCATCGCCAACCGGTTTGCTCTTGATGTCGTTAAGATTGGCATTATCCGAAAACATAGCTATTGCTGCAAAGATCGCTAACATGACCATCGACATAATCAATAGCGGAGTTAACTGTGAAAAATCAAATGGCAAGTGTCATCTCTCCTTTCTGCTCACTACACGATTCCTTTAGGTCATCGTTCCAGTCTTTATACTGCGGACAGAGTTGCTCAACTTTCCAATCACCTAAACTGCGCAGGCGCTCTGTCAGACGTTTGGTTGCAGCCTGACCTGCAACATCATTATCAAGGCAGAGATATACTTCTGAAATTTGCTTCTGCAGTTCCAACTGCTTCAGCATTGCTTGCTCCGACACTCCGCACAGAGACACATAACTGTGATCTTTCCAATTATCTTGATGCAATGAAATATAGGATAGAAGATCGATTGGTGCTTCAAAAACATAGAGCTTTTCACTGTTTCCTTTCCAATGAAAACTATAAGCAGGATTACTCCCCTCCACATTGATACGAAAGGCTTTTCCCACACTGTTAGTGCTTCTCTTATGTGCGTGACGGGCAACATTATTTTCGTCCCTACCAATAAAAACCGCATTGTGGTACGGCTTGTCCTCATAAATCAGTTTCGCCTGCACGAATGCATTGAGAACCGATTTATCAATCTTGCGAAAACTCAAAAGATACGCATAAAGCCTTCGCATGGAATCATTTTGTTCCGGTAATGCGAAGGCTTTGCTTTCTCGTTTATTCTGTTTCATGTCTGATAAAGAAACGACTCTGCCATCACCGATGAGCAGCTGCATCGCTGTATCGAAGGACCGATTCATGTACTGCCGAACAAAACTGAGAGCGTAACCGCCCCTTTCTTCTGCATGATCGTACCAGCGATTGCCTCGCACCGTTACGCTGTGATTTCTCTCTAATCTCATTTCCTTACCGGAACGAATCAGTCGTTCTCCCTGCTGTTCCAGTAAAACTTCCAGGTCAACTAAATTCGCTTGCCGTACCTGTTCTTCCGTATATTTTCCGTACTTCTTCTCTGCCATAAATCCTCCTTAGTATTTCTGCTGTGCACTCTTGTCACCTAATGCTGCTTTCTTCTCTCTCATTTTCCGTAACAGTTTGCGGTCTGTAAATTTTGGACCGTCCTGATAAAGATCCGAGGTCTTGTCCTGAAAAAGATTACTCAGCTGCTTGAGAAAGCGAGTCACACTTTGTGCCACATGAATTGGTGTTGATTCTGTTTCTCCCAACTTCACCGCCTCCTCAATCACGATATTTTTGATTCTCTTAAATTCCTTTTGTTCACACAACGGAACACGCTGTGGCACATCGTCACGATATGTGTGCAGCACCTCCTCTCGCATTCTGTACCATAAATCATAAGCCTCCTTTACTCTCGGATCTTTTTCCAGCTCGGAAACAATCTCATCCACAATATCTTTCAGCGGTGCTTTTAGATAACCGTACTGTTTCTTTCCTGAAATATTTTTGAGTCTATGTGAAAGACTCAGCATAAGTTCTTCCATTCTTTCGTTGGATGTGAAACCATTTTTCATTTCGTGAATAAGTTGCTCCATCCGTTCTTTCGCTGTTTCACCTAACTGATTTCGATACTGAGTCTGCTTCTCATAAATCTCCAGCAGTTCATTATGAAAAATCTCTCTTGCCAAGACAGATTTTATATTTTCGATTCCTTTCTTGCTGAGATAACCCTCTTTCGGGTCAGTGCTGTAACAAATCATGTGGACATGGGGATGATAGCCTTCATCATGGTAAGCCGCATACCATTTGAAATGTTCCAAAGGAATTTTCATTTGATCTGCCAGTTCCGGAGCAAGACGAGTCAAAAGCTTCTGCCAGCTTGACGCATTGTCATAACCCAATCTTGCTGCATCCTCACGACACAGTGAAATAATCGGCGTCCATACATTTCCTTTATGCTCTGCTACCTCTTTCACGACATGAGAGAGCACCGGTGAAGCGTCTTCCGCAGAAAACAAACCATGAGAACCTCTGCGTTCCGCACGAGGACGCTGTGCAATGTATTCTACATAGTTTTCCTGATGACTGATTTGCGCCACTCCATCACGGGTAGCAGAGTAACGCACATAGTTTGCACGATGGGATGCTGTTTTTGAACTGCCTTTCATGTACGGACATTTGAAAATAAGACGGGGCATTTAGTTTACCTCCTATTCTGATACCTCACGGCATCTTTCAAGCTGAGACTGCCATTACTCTTCTTCACCTCCTGAACGCACTTTCCACGCAGTCGATCCAAATCTTCTTCCCGAATTTCCATACCTGCTGCCAGCACATTCATCATCATGCTCAGTTCCACACTTTGCTTGAAAAGCAGACGGCAGATATGTTCTTCACCACTCTGCACGGTTCCTCGTAAAGCAGACACCAATGCTGTCGGTAGATAATCGTTTGCTGCTTGTCCTGACAAATAACCAATGTAAAAACGAATGGCTTTTTCAATGAATTCATTCTGGCTGCGGCAATTATCTTTCGGAAACCAGTCCTTCACCTCCTGCTGCAACTGTGGATCGATGCGCAAGGCATATTTCACCTTTTCCTGTTGCATTTTATCGCTGATACCTCCTTTGATACCCACAAACACGGCTTAATCGTGGGAGACTTCACCACTCTGACGTCAAAAGTGACTTTCACCCTCCCTTTCTGACCCCAGGATGAATCTCCCACGATCCGCATTGCGGGGCGATGTAAGCTATGCTGGGACACGAAGTGATCCCAGCACTTTATCCTGCTCTTTTTTCGACCCATGGACTCCTCCAAATCCGCGGTTCAAACGGTGGCTCACAAAGCCCCAACAAGGCGGCTTTTCCGTTTACGGATAGTTTCTCAAATTCTTTTCAAAAGCGGCTGAACCGCCTTTCAGGGGAGGATCTGCCGCTACATTTTTAACTTCACTTCCTTGCCTTCCAGCTGCTCAAAGCTGCATTCTGTGTAGGAAAGACCGTTCTCCGATACGATTCGGTTCAGAACGGAAAGCATGTCTTCTTCTTTTAGACTCACCTTGTCATCTGGACTGTCATAGCAAATCCAGTCAGCGGACTCCGGTCGGTCTTTCACAAAAACATCATATCCAAGCTTCAGTGTATCTCTGGAGCGATAGAGCAAGGCATCGATGCGGACACAGCCAGCGCTCAGAGAGGAGACAACCCGGTCAGCAAAGTGCCGTGGACTTCTCTGCAGGAACTGTGCTACCTCCTCTTCCGAGTAAAAGCTTTTATATTGATACTGCTCACCTAGGAGCAGTTTTAATTCCATTCTGTTCAAGCATTCACCTCCTACAGCCTCATACTGCTCGCCGCATAAAATGGGTCGGACTCATCCACTGTTTCCTTTTCAGCAATCTCAAAGAGACTGTGCTGGTGAACATAGCGCGGCTCGTAATCAAAATACTGTTTGGCGCTGTTGGCAAGCGCATCGGCGAGAACAGAGGTATCAAGGCCGCAGTCCTTGTATCCTTCCTTGACCGTACGGTAGTAGGAAGTGGACGGCAAGCCAAACTGCATCCTCAGATTCATTACATAGACCATGGCATTGATACTTTTGCCATTGACCTTTACGGAAACATTCTGCTTGAAGTAGTGGCTTGGATATCCTTCATAGCGATCCAGAGATTGTTCATCTTGCGGGGTTATCTCCCAGACTGCTACGGGAACAGAGGAACCTTTCTTTGGAGCGATGGTCGCATAGGCTCCGCTGGACAGACCTTTAAATTGCAGTTCGTAGTTTTTCAGCTGCCCGGTTCCACAGAGCTTGGCAGTCGGGCAGCGATAACGCATCTGCCTCAGATTGAGATTGCTGCCATAGGCAACATAATAATTCTTTTTCAGATTGATCTTCCTTTCTCACATCGACATTGTCATCCGGGATTCTTCCGGCACTTCCTCTTGCTGCTGCATGGCCAGACGATGACGCTGTGCTTCTGCCTGTGCCGGATCCTTCCACGCAATGTTGCCCTCCAGATTTTTCAGGAGATGCAGTCTTGCTGTCTTAAACTCTTCACCGATAAGACCAAGGCGCAGGAGCCAGGTTCGGAAGGTATACTTCTCGTTGCTGCTTTGGGTTCGGCTGGGAGAAGCTCGCTTTTGTACTATTGCCTGATGGCTGATGGCAAGGCAGAGCTGAATATAAGACTTCACCTCACCAGCATGCAGAGTAGAATTGAAGAGACGAAACTCCACGGTTCCTTTGGAAAAAACACTGTGAAGATTCAGAGCATGGTAACGTGTATCATCGTAGTGGAGATAGCTGCCGCCCCTACCGTTGTACCAGATTCGTTCCAAGGATTCCATACTGCGTGGTTTTTTCTGGTTCATCTCATTGAGAAAGCGCAGGTCCATCTTCTTGCAGTAGTTCTGTCTATCCACTTTTACATTGAGAGCCTTGTAGAGTAAATCCTCTTTGGATGCCATGATATTTACGATGTTTCGCAGAGAATTCACTGTATGATTGGCGGCATCCACATGAACATGAATACCGCAGCTCTCATTGACCTTTGCTCCCGTGCTTCGCAGCTTTCGCACAAGTTCCTGTATGGTCTCGATGTCCTCATAGCGACAGATGGGCGACACAAACTCCACCGAATGAAAGCGACTGGCTCTGCCTCTCCCGGATTCACAGTGGATGGATGAATCGCTGACAATTTTCCAGTGACGATCCTTTTCATCCTGAATGCGGTACGTATCGTAAGCACCACCCACATGTTCTGCGGTGGTATGAAAATGACCAGCTATCACCCTTGCCGCCTGTGCACGGGTAATGCCGGTCATTTCAATTTCTATTCCAAACTGCTGGCTTCTCAGTCGCACTCACCCCAGTTTTCTTCCTCTGCTTCCTCCTGTGGTTTTGCTTCCTTTTTCTTTCGTTCGTTTAATTTTGCGTTTCCTGCCTGCAGTTCAATGAAATCCCGAACATTGGCAGGCACTGTTTTGATGTACAGATTGTCCGTGGCAGCAACCAGTTCTGCTTCCACAGACAGATTCTTCTGCCCTAAATACAGCTTCAAGGCAGACAACTTTTCTGCATCGTAGGCAATGGTGATATTGGCTTTTTTCATCTCGTACTCCTTACATCGAATAAAATGTCATCCTCGGTTCCAGTTCCGGTTCGTTGCCGCTGAATTGTTCCGGTTCATGGAAGAGTTTGCTGTATTCTTTCAGCTTTTCTTCACTGAGAGAAGTAAGTTCCCCTTCCCTATCGAGCCCAGCTAAGAAGAATGGGCCACATATAATATCTCTGCCCACACGACGATTGGGTTTCATGCCATTGATCTTACCTTCCTCGTTGCAGCAAAGCACAACTTTCGGCTCCAGATAAACCGGTTCAAAGAGACCCTCCACTTCTCGCTGGATACTTTCTAAATCATGAGAGATTTCCTTCTCATAGGGTTCTTTCCCCACTTCCACTTTCAAGATTTTCAAATATAAACCTCCCTAGGATAAATAATTTCTCGGATTCTGCGGTACACCGTCCTGTATCACTTCTAAATGAAGATGCGGGCCGGTGCTTCTGCCAGTGTTGCCGCTTTTGGCGATAACTGTCCCTGCTGTCACTTCCTGTCCCTCCGTCACAAGAATCTCAGAACAGTGGGCATAGAGAGTTACCAAACCGTCACCATGGTCAATGGCCACATGATAACCGTAACCGGTCTGCTTGTAGCGCACAAACAGTATCTTGCCACTCTTCACTGCCTTCACCGGCGTTCCCAGTGGAAGCGCCATGTCCAATCCGGTATGTCCCTCCATGCCAACACCGGTTGGGTTCTGACGATAGCCAAATTCGGAGGTCACCAGCTGTCGCCAGTCGCTGTCAATTGGACTGATGAAGTTGCCATCCGAAGGCACGACCTGTGAACCCTGCGTCATCTCACCGATAAGATCATGGGTTCCGTTTCCACCCTCCAAAGACATATCGGCTCCCACATCAAAATTCCGGTAGCTGACACGCAGATAGATTTCCGTGATGTTTGCTTTGTCATCAGCGGTGATACTTCGTCCAACATAAGCTTCCACCTTGGAATAAACAAGCGCCAGGTCATCAATGGAAACAGCCACCATATAGCGTTTTTCAATCTCTATCTCCTTTCCCTCCTCATCGAGAACAGTGATGATTCGAACTCTCTCCTCGTACTCAACAAAACAATCCACGAATTCTTTTGCTGCCGCAGAGCGCAGGCTTAGTCGATCTGTCCCAAAATAAAGGGCATAGAAAACAGCCTTGATTCGCACGGAATCAAGGCTGTCACCGTCCTCCATCAGGCTTTCCACTGCTGCGATGGCGCTGTCCAGAAAAGAAAAACAGGAACGCATCTCCGTGATGTATTCTCTGTAATCCGCAGGCATCGTAATGGGAATATTCCCACCCAAAAAGCTTAGCTCCACCGCCGCATTGTTGTGGCTGGCGGCTCCGTGCAGCATGGAACAGATTGCAATGACAAGCAGAATAAACGGAGTCAAAACCGCTGCCACGATCACAGCAAGAGCTTTCCATGTGCGCTTGTCGCCTAACAGAATAATCGTCAGCCTTGTCATCGACCGCCACCTGTTCCGTAAAGAGCCAACTTGTGCTCCGGTGTTCTTACAACAAGATTGTAGCGTTCCGAGCCACACTTATAGAGACAACAGCCGGTCTGGCAGGACAGAATCAGCTGGTACTCTGTTTCCTCCAACTGCAGCGCTTCCATATAATCTTTCTTGTCAATAGTACCGGGATGAAAGAGGAAGTGATGGGTCGGGATAGAGAACAGCGGCTTCGTCATTTCCGCAACACCCGGAAGCAGGAAGTCCTCAATGTTCTGGCTGGCCAGAACGATCATACTGTTGCGTTTACGAACACGCTTCATGGCGTTTCGAATATAGGAAACAGCCATCGGATTAGACAGGAACACATGAAGCTCCTCGAAAATTGCTGCCGTATCTCCACCAAAGATAAGCGCATGGCTGATATAGGACAGGATGTTAAAAAGCATGGCATTGCGGATATTCTCGCCGCTTTCCATCAGATTTCGTACACCGAAGGTGAGGAAACGCTTACTGTCAATGTTCGTGTGTCCGTTAAAGAACTTGGAATCCGCACCCTTACACATGGAGTGCAGGCTCAGTAAGGCGGAACGTAACAGCTCTGCGGTATATAGCTCCTCCTGTTTCTCCTCTGCCTGCAGTTTCTGATACTCAGCAGACATCAGGTCATATAAATCGGAGAGAGTCGGATAGTCTCCCGAATTAAGAGCAGCAAAATCTGTTTCGTTGCTGATGTGCCACTTGGCATACAGACTTCCCAACATAATTTCCACTGTATCGATTTCCGCTTCGGTAAAGGGTTTATAACTTCGGAAGAAATCTCGCAGGAAGGAAATGTGCTGAGAAAGCAAGGTTGTCTCCTGAAAGGCTGACGGAGCATCGCTGTCAGACACTTCTTCCTCTGAACTCCACATACGAGGTTCCAATGGATTGATGAGATATTCTCCGCTGGTTACATCCAGATAGGAGCCACCCAGATGTCGGGTAATTTCCTCGTATTCCCCCTCCACGTCCATGCAGATAAGCTTCTTGCCACTCTCCAAAATGTTGCAGAGTAAGAGCTTCAAGAGATAGCTTTTGCCCTTACCGGAACTGCCGAGAATCAGGGTGTTGGCGGTGGACTTATCTTCCGCACGGCGGTCTAAATCGACAATGATGGAACTGCCGTATTTGTCATAACCGATGTAAAAACCATGGGGGTCCGTCTTACCTGTGTAGGCAAAAGGAAACAGATTAGCCACACTGGATGCCGGAAGCATCCGTTCGAACTCTTCTCCAAAGGCATTGTAACCACTTGGCATGACAGAAAGAAAACCTTCCTGCTGGCAGAGAAAGAGCTTATCCGCAGAGATTTTTGCTCTGCCAAGTTCTGTTTCGACACTGTCCCGTAGTTCTACAAAGGACTGCTCGTCCCGCGCAATCAGTTCCAGATACACAGCGGTGTGAAAGAAGGGTTCTCTGTTTCTGTGGGCAGATCGAATCATGGATGATACATCTTCCAGATTGCTTTGCGCCTCCACGATTTGCTGAATGTCTGTGCTGCTGCCCTTGAAACGATTGGCCTTGTCTGCTGCCTGCAGAATCTTTCGTTCTTCACTGGGTGCAACCAAACGAGTATAGATGTGAAGAGTTACCCCTGCTCGCTCTCCCAAACGCTGCAGCAGAGCCTGTTCTTCCGTGGAAGTCGGGTAGCCTCGCACCGCCCAGACACAGCGATATGTGCTTCCAAGCACATACTTATCCACCTCAAACTTCACCGCAGAGGGTGCGATGAGGTCAAGGAAGGTCTGCAACACTTTCTCCTCTTCCATGACACTGGCTGCCTTGTAATCGCTCTGCCCATTCTTGAACAGCCACTTCTGACCGTCAAAATCATCGTAGCCTTCGCTGATCACATCCCCCGCAAAATACACAGCCAGGATTCGTTTTAAGTCCTCATAACCTGCACGGCGAACAGCAAACTGCTGTTCCCGAATCATGCGTTCCAGACGATTGAGGTAAGGATACATTTCCCGTTCACCGATTCCGTGGGGTCGAATCAGGAGCATAAACTCTCTGGCTGTTGCGGTTCGGCTTTGAATCTCATCCAAATGCCGCAAATCCTGTTCCAGCAGAGTGCTGATAGGAATACTTTCTTCCTTGGTCATACGCTCTGTAAGATAACGCTTGTTGTTTTCAAAACTTTCTCTGGAATTAAGACACAGCAGTTCCACCTCCGCAAAGCCTTTCAGTACATGCATGAGGGCGTTGATTCTGGCCTTCAGCCCTTCTCTCGACAGCACCGACACATTGGTCGGCTGAATGAGAAAGAGGACAATTTCATCTCCTCTTTCGCCGACGATGCTGTGCTCGCTGATGGCTTTGATGTTCATGAGACTGCGTGTGGATTTTCTTTTTCTGAGTATGATTCATCACTCCTTCATGAGAGACCCAGCGGAAAGACTGGGCCTGAAACAAAAAATAGATGCCTGCTTTCCGAATAAAATCCAAAATGCAGACATCATCAAATCGAATGGTCAGGAACAGGTACAGGGCGGCAATGGCTGCAAAGAGAAAGGAGCCAAACTGCACCAGCATGGCTACTCCCAAAACAGCCAAGAGGCCACCGATTGCCATATCCTGCAGCCGCCACAACCATAAGGTAGGGGCGGCTTTTAAATTATCTGGGTAGATATACAAGTTTTTCACACCTTCCACCGTAAGATTGTGGATTACTTCACTGCTGTCGCCAGATTGCGGCCCAGATTGACGACTGTCTGGGTAGCATAAATGGCTGACATAATATTGGCTTTAGTACTGGTATCCAAACCGAACTGCTGGGCAATGCGCGGAATCTCATTGGCAGAGAGCATTAGGCCACAGCCAAGGAGCATGTTCTCACTCCAGACCATCAGACCTGCAATGAGGATGGTGGATTGAAGAAAGGCTGTCAGACACAAACCCGCCACCTGTTTGCACCAGCTGTAGAAGCCGTCCATATATCCTCTTGGAACAGAGAACATGTAAAGACTTCCTACTGCAATCTGAATGAGAAGAATCCCTCCGCGTTTGAGGTTCGCAAAGAACACTTTGATGACAGAGTATCCCATGAGAATCAGCAGAAACAGGGACAGAAATCCGCCCATACCTTTCATGGTATTGAGAGCCGCATGGGCATAGGTGCTGATTCCATCTGTATGGGCAACTCCGGCTATCTCGGAAGAAAGACTGCCCTGCAGGTCAATGCAGAGCTTATACAGTTCCACCGGAACAGTGGTAAAGAGACTGACAGCAAAGAAACCTCGAAGAGTACTCATTGCCATCTCCCGCAGAACACCACTGCGTCCGGACTGGTATTCTACAGACCCTTCAAACACAGCAACCACCAGTCCAACCACATAGAGTGTCCACGCAAAACAGGAGAAGAACTCCACCACAGCCTGTACCCACGGAAAGGTAAACAATTCTGAACCCATGCCTTTCATCATGGTGAAAAACTCTCCAAGGAACTCCACGACCTTGCCATAGACCCAGTCAAATACCTGTCCCAATACTAAATCAGCGACAAAATCCCAAATGAACAAGGATTATCACCTCTTAGATACCAAGAATGGTCCAGATAAACTGCGGTGCTGTCAGAGAGAAAATAAGACCTGCAAAGAGAATCGCAACCGGTGCCCACTCCATCTGTCCGTGCTTACGGTAGTCCATGTATGCGCTTGCAATCTTCACAAAAAGAAGCACAGCAAGGATCATGTCCAGCGCTGGGAACACCACATTGTTTACCACCGTTTTGATCTGCTGGGCTGCGCTTTGCCAAGTTTGTTCAATGACAGCGGACACGTCTCCTGTCGGGGCACCTGTCGCCATGACTGCCACCGCAAGATTCATGCTAAGGCTTGCCGCAGTAAGCAGCGCCATCGCTTTTTGTTTTAATTTCATATTAGTTTTCCTCCTTAAAGGTAATGGGAACAAAGCCGTCCATATCCACATACCAGCATCGAACATTTTCTTCCGAGATACAGACCACCACATCGGATACCGTTAAACGATGGCCTCGGTAACCTTTGGGAAGTAGCGTTTCATTGAGCAGTTCATAAATCTCTTCCGGCTCTTTCGCGTTAAGCTTGCCGTTAAAGACAGATTTATAGTCACTCTCCGAAATACCGCCAAACTGCTGATATAGTCTTTCGTAGCTGATAAACTTCTTACTTGGGTCCACCTGTTCTTTCAGCTGATAAATACGAACATGAACGCTTTGTCCCTTTTCTTCTTTCTGTTCCAACTGCTGTGCTATGGCAGGACGCCAGTGGATCTGATGTCCCATACGAATCAGACGACGTCCTGCTTCACAACCGAAAAAGGCTGCATCCAGCACAGCATTTTTTCCTTCCAAATATCCAATCGCAAGCCCACCCTCCCGAATGAGTTTACGCTTTTCCAAGACTATCACTTCCTCTGTATTCGTAGTTTCCGCTGTTCGGGTCATAAACAAGGCCAAAATCTGCTGCTCTAGCTCCCAGAATGTCCAGTGATTTCTCAACAGCCACTCGGCTTCCTGCGGCTGGGATAAATTCAATGAGGATTTCCCCATCCTTAAACTGCATGGCTCCCACATTACTGCCCACGTCTTCGCTGGCCCAAAGGTAATCCAGATACACATCCTTAAAGATCAGAGACAGCTTCTGTATCAGTTCCCAAACATCGTTGTCTTCCGTGTCAAAACGAAGGGTATCTCCATTATCGTAAAGCCTTTGTGTTTCTTCCGGGTGCAGCACATTTTGCGCACAACCCCAGTTCTGCATACACCAGCCACGGGAACAGTTTTCTTCCCCATACTTTTTCAGCAGATCTCGGTTGGTCGCTTCCCGGAACACCCATGGCGGCATGGGCGTGATACGGTTAAAATCCACACTGCCTCGCCCCAGCGTTCGGTCTGCGATAAAATCAAAGAGGGCAGCAGCTTTTGCGCTGCCGCCCTGTACACGTAGAATATTGCGTATAATTGGCATAAATCCTTCCTTTCCAAACAGTCTTACACACCGGTCTTCGGCAGTTCGCCCTTGTTTGCTGCCCAGACAACAGTTACCCAGGTGTCTTTGGCGATAATCCACTCATCACTGATTCTGCCGCCTGCATCGGCACGGTTGATGATACGGAATCCATCCGCCAGATCTGCAAGAGCTGTTACGAACAGCAGCGGACTGCTTTCTTCATGGAAGTCAGGACCGACTGTACCGAAATCAAAGCGAAGGTCAGTGATATATTCACCCTTTTTTAGTCTCAGAGTTTCTGCAGAACAATCCAGAGTATGACTTACAGTGGAAGGGAGATTCTCTTCCAGAACAGTGTAATCATCGTCCAGATTGGTGCAGTAGCTGACAGAATAGCTCAGTCTTTCAGACCATGTACCGGTAACGATTCTGTCCACACGCACTTCGTTTGGAAGAGCATCGTGCCAGTAGAACTCGTCCAGTACACAGTTGGAGGCGTTGCGGATGTTGCTGAACTCATAGGTCATGCTGTCGCCTGCCAACACTTCCATATTGCCATGCTTCTCAATGCTGACATCCGGAATCATGCTGCTATTGAGTACTTCAAAGCTCACCAAATCATCGGCAACTTTCAACTGGGCATAGAACACCTTATCATTGAGGAGATAATACTCCGGTGCTGACACTTCCTTGATGGCATAGGTTCCAAGGGGCAGAGCTTTGGAGGTAGCAACTCCTTTCTCTGTGGTGATGGTATCCACTACTTCCAGTTTGTCGTTGTAGATTTTAAAAACAGCGCCGTCCAGAAGAATTCCTGCTTTGCCTTTGGTGATTGGATTGTCATCGGCAGACTTCTTCACAATCTGAATCTGACCTCGCAGTGGTCTGTTTTCTATTATAAGCTCGGTGGTTTCACCGGACTTCACTTCCACCGTACGGATGGTTTCATCCACCACATAACCCTCACACTTAATTTCTTTCAGCTTGTACTTACCTGCCGGCAGTTCACTGTTAAACTCAATGAGTCCGTTCTGGTCGGTAGTATATTCGCCAATCAGATTATTTTTCTCATCGTACAGAAGGAAGACTGCCCCGTAAATCGGTGCTTTGCTCTCTGCATCTACTTTGAGGATTTTAAGAGTTGCCAGTGGTTTATTACTGATTTCGACAGTTGTGGTTTCACCCCAAGTCAGTTGCGCTTCATGGACTGTTTTGTCCAGCTGGTAACCTGGCAGAGTTTCCACTTCCTGAACATAGAGAGTTTCACCGCCATCCATGCCGGTCAGAATAATCTGCCCCAGATTGTTGGTGGTATAGGTGCCCACTTCTCGATGGAATTTGTCATAGACACGAATCCTCACACCTGCCAGCGGCTGATTGGTCTGTTCATCTACCTTTACAATTTTCAGGGTTGGATATGGCTGATTACGGAATTCCAGAATATTCAGTTCACCGGACTTCAGCTGAATGGTCTTTGGTGTTGGATCTGCTTTATAACCTTCTGCAGCTTTTACTTCTCTTACTCTAACCCAGATTTCCTCCTGATTTGGAATATTGATGATACCTGCCCCATCGGTATAGAAGGTACCGATTTCTCTGCCGCTGATTTCTTCCACATAGAAACCGACATCCTTGATTGGATTACCTGTTACCGCATCTTTTTTTCGAATCTGCAGACCGGTTCTGGCTTTGTTTGTGAATTCTACCACAGCCGGTTCGCCGTATGTCAGTTCCACCAGTTTTGGAGTTCTGTCTGCAATATAAGCTGGATTGGCTTCGATTTCCTGAACACGGTACCACCCCGGAACAACAACCTCACCGGACACAGTTACCATACCGTTGGAACCGGTTCGGTATTCACCAATGATGCTTCCATCTACCTTAGTCACAAGGAATACCGTATCCGAAATCGGTTCACCTGTCGCTGCATCCCTTTTCTGAATGATGATTGGATGCTCTGGAGTATTCTGCAGTTTCAGAGTTTTGCTTTCGTTGGCAGACAGTGCCACTTCATGGACTGTTTCATCCATAAGATAACCCGGCAGTGCTTTTACTTCTTTGACCAGATAGATTTCGTTTGGTTCCACACGCTCAATGACGATTCTGCCTTCTTCATCGGTACTGAACTGACCGAGAGAAGCTCCGTCTTTCACACTTACTTCAAATACAACACCTTCCAGCGGCTGCAGGGTCATACTGTCGGTTTTCTCGATAACAAGACTTGGTTTCTGGCGGTTCTGTACCACCAGTTCTGCAGTTTCGCCGGCAATCAGTTCAATGTCGTGATGGGTATCATCACAGACATAGCCACTTGGACTGCGAATCTCTGTAACAGTGTACCAGTCTTCTTCCAAACCTTCCAAAAGGACAGTACCGTCCTTACCGGTAGTTACATTCACATATTCCTCGGAGCCGCGTCGTGCCACACGTAACACAGCGCCTTCCAGTTTCTCACCGCTATCTGCGTCGATTTTCTCAATGAGCAGTTTTGGCTTCGGCAGATTTCGGAAAATAACGGTCAGATTCTCTTCCAGTGCCTCCGGCTTGATTTCAATAGTCTGTGTACTGTTTTCTTTGTCCAACAGATAACCGTAAGGAGCCTGTGCTTCTACGATAGTGTAATATTTCTCACTTTCCAGTTCCGATACCACAATGTTGCCGTACTGATTGGTCTGGAAATCTCCAAGGAATTTCGTGTTTTCTGCTGCAGTACCTTCATACAGCTTAAAGACAGCACCTGCCAAACCTTCCCCTGTAATGGCATCTACTTTTCGGATGGTAAGACCGGTCCAAGGATCGTTACGGAACTCTACCTCAACAGCTGCATGGGAACCGTCATAGACATTGACTGTGTGTACCACATCGGTCGGCAGATAATACTGCGGTGGAGAAGTTTCCTCGATGCGATATTCCCCGGGAATCATGTTTTCAAAGATGGCTCGACCGCTTTCATCGGTAGTCTGAGTATAGACCATGCCGCTTTCGTATGGAGTGGTATGGCTTCTCAGCAGAGTCGCTTTGATTACCGCACCAGCCAGTAACTGACCAGTCTGATTGTCTCGTTTATAGACGATGATGCTTGCCTTTTTGTCATTGGAGATATCGATTCGTTTATCTTCTCCTTTCTGAACAACCACTTCATGGCTTGTGATTTCACCAATGACATAACCCTCCGGAGCTTCCAGTTCCTCTACAATCAAGGTACCGTCGTCAGGTAATGGGAGATAGATTTCACCCTTTGCATCGGTGGTTTCGGTCCAGACTTCCGCACAGACATTCGGGTCTGCATAACGGATACGGAATCTGGCACCTTCCAGCGCAATCTCCTTGTTACCCTTTTCATGCTTGTAGATGGTCAGAGAACAAGGCAACTCGTTGTTCACGAAGGTCACGGTTGTTTCTCTATCACCTTCAATAAAGTCTGTGTGTTCCTGCACCTGCGGATCGCTTTCAGTTTCCGCAGAAGAGGAAGAACTTGACTCCGCCACCACCTCGCCGCTGGCAATTTCAATAACAGTGGAGGAAGTAGTTTCTGTCACGATGGTAACTGTCCATGTTTCTACTTTGGTTACACGGGTATAGGTTGGCGCTACCACAGCCGTCTGCGGTGTTTCGTCCATCTCATAGCCATCCGGTGCTTTCACTTCACGGATGGTAACGGTTGCCGGATCATGATTGTCCTTTGGATGAGTCCAGGTAAACAGTCTTGCACCGTTATCCACTTCCCAGTTCTGAATAGTGGTATGGGAACCATCGGTAAAAGCTACATCAATATCAAAGAGAGCAGAATCCAGACTTTTCCCATCCTGATCGTGCTTACGGACAGTGATCTGACCGACGGCATCGGAATAATCATAGGAAGTTCTGTTACGCACCTCTGTTTCAGTTGAGGTCTCTGTATTTACTTCAATACGGTATTCGTCTGGTGGATACTCCTCTTCTGTTGGCGGTTCCGGTTCATCCGGATCTTCCACATCTTCCTCAATATTGTAAGTGATGAGATCCTGTGTGCCGCCACTCCAGCTGATATAGTTGTACTTCACATTACTGGTATCATTGTTTCCATTACGAATTTCATTGTATGCACTCTGTGCAGGACAGTCGCCCCAAGAGGATACGCTAGTTCCCATGATTCTTGCCCAAATAGCAACCTGTGCCGCCGCATAGTGGGCGTTGCTTTTGGAAGATTTATCGTAGTTGGCAAGAATCTGCTTGATGACAGGGTCATCACCGGTACCTGTCTGCTCATAGCTGCCGCTTGGCTCGACACCGTTCCACTCACCGCAGAAAGCAACTTCACCATTGAGACTGATTCTGGGCAGCGGAGTACCCAGCCAACCGCCATTGGCAAATTTCAGACGGTTTGTCTCACCGCTGGCCCATGAGATATATGACAGGCTCGGTGACGCTCCACGGAGCGCCATGGTACTGACATTTGCCTGACTCAGTGCCCAGTTCTGGTACTGCTGCAGCCAGTGTTCTTCGGTAATTTCTTCTGTTTCCGAAACAGTTTCTTTTGTTCCCTCTTCCGGAAGAATAACTTCTACCTGGACTTCATCTTCTTCCTGCACAGCTTCTTCGCTTGGTCCCAGTGCAAACGCATTGACCGAGATACTGAACAGCATCATCAGAGTCAAAAACAGCGAAGTCAACTTACTTAGTTTCTGTTTTGTACGTTGTTTCATCTTGTACTTCCTTTCTGGACATCAAAAAAGGCCGCTGTCTTCTGACAACGGCCTTCGTGATGTGATTCATTTGTTATTCCTCCACAGCCTGCACCATCAGACGGCTATCTGCTTTGCCGCTGATACAGGTAATCAGGGTAATACGGTTGATTCCGTCATCGTAGTTTTTGAGATAACTCCAGTCACTGGACGGAATCTCTTTTACTTCCCTGACAACATACACCCGTTCCCCTCTGGCAGTTTTGTATCGGATCTCATCTCCTTTCTCTAGCAGATGGAGGTCTCGGAAATAGGCTACTGCACCCTGCGGCGCTACGTTATGGGAACAGACTCCTACATTTCCGTCCCATGCGGAAGTAACGGCAAAGTGAGCAATGCCTTTGGTCATGGCTTCTATCTCGGTACTTTCTGTTTCAAAAATCTGTGCGGAGATTCCGATGCGAGGAATTGTTAGCACAGCCAGACAATCCTCCAGTTTTGCTTCTGCCGGAAGAGTATAGCTCTCACTGGACAACGGCTCTAGTTCATGCCACAACTCCTCTGGTTGGCTGTCGTACACAGAGGTGTTTTTCTCTGCTTCCTCCTCCGGTTTGATAACTACCACACCATCCTCTGAATCATAGACTGGGTTTACTTCCAAATCAAAGGTCACTTCGCGTTCGGTTGGAACAGCTTCCACCGGTTCCATGCTTTGTTCCAGCAATTGCACGGAAACAAAAAGCACCAGCACCGCCAAAGGCACACTCAACAGAAACCATTTACCGCTGCTCTGCCACAGTTTTTTCAGCTTTTCCATTACTCTTCCTCCAATCCTCTGTCCATTTCTCTGAGCATGTCCGGCAAATCCATGGTTTTCTGCTCCACGTACTGATCTTTTTTCTGCTTCCTAAACAGGTCTGATTTCAGGAGCCACACCGTACCTACCGCCAGTCCTGCCATAAGCAGAAGAACAGCAGAAATCATGAGAACTTTATCCCATGGGAATGTGCTGACCTCGATGATTTCAGGGATTTCTTCATAGACGATGCTGTATAGCACTTCTCCCTCTGTCACTTTACTCACCTCCCCACTATAATTCGCGGTTACCAGGTATTCACTGGCTTTGCTGCCCCAAGCGGTACCGGAATACACAGCTGTCGCATTGTACATGGATGGCACATCGCTGTTCTCTGCAGCACTCGCCATAGGAGTCCACTGAATATCCTTTAGTTCCAGGGGAACACCGTTCTTCTCACTACTTTTTGGAATATAGTACGGATCGTTTCGCTGAAGATTCGTAAATTCCTTGGTATCTTTCAGTACATAGGAGTAGCTTTCCTGTTCTGCCACTTCGCTGCTGATGGAATCCACATCCAATGTCAAAGTGCCAATGAATCCATTTTCATCATACTGAATGGAGGGAGCAAAACTGCTCAGAAGCTTCTCTTTTTCCGCGCTGTCTGTGGTGACTGCAACGCTTTGGCTTACTTCCTTTGTCTCGGTACTGCCTTCCAGTTCCTTTCTCAGGATGTCTGATACCTGATACTCCACACCTCTGCGGACTAATTCTTCCTCGATGAGCGTCTGTGGATCGGTGTCTTGCGGCACCAGGAAGGATTTGACCAACAGCCGGTATCCGTTGTCTTCGGCGGTTTGGATTTCGATGGGGTAGAAGCTACCCACGGTGTAGTTTCTTTGTGCTTTTTCATGGATTTCGTTCTCTTCCTCTCTTGGCGTAATATCGACAATACTGATGCTTGTGCTGTTTTCTTCGCTTTCAATGACGGTTTGTACCTGGTCGCTGGCATAGGCTCCAACACTAAGGCTCAGTATCAAAGCTGCTGCCACGATGGCTACCATTGTTTTCTTCATTGCTTCTGATCCTCCCTGTTAATCTGTTTCAATAATTGAGCAGCTAAGGCAAGTTGCCGATCTCTTGATAGAGTAGGCAGTACTGCCGAAACATAGGCTTCCAGTGCATCTTCTGATTGATCGCCTACTTCAATTAGCAAGACCTTCTGTAACTGAAGCTGCTGATCCTTCAAAGTCCACTTGATAATGTCGCCATTATTGAGTTCGAGCACATCTTTCAGCTGCTTCGGTAAATACACTCTGCCTCTACTGTCAATGATTTGATAGAATTCTTTTTTCAAATCCTTCCTCCCCCGCAGTGCCTGCGGTTGCTGTTTCGCGTTTTAATTTCAGATAATTTCAAACCTCGTGTCGCGAAATATAATTTTCGTCTTTGTAAAATTTAATCTCAATCACGACTGTAGCCTCGGTCCACCTTCCGCAATCAGAGTACATTCACAAATGTTTTCTTCAGTCTGTTGGAACAGACTGAGCTGTTGGTCCTTTGGGTGTTCTCTTGGGTCGTAGTTAGTGATGATGAGTTCGGCATACTCGCTTCCTGCATCATATCGCTGTGCCAGATTATTGAGCCGTTTGACAGAATAAATCCAGAAGCCCTGATACAGTTCCCGAATGAATGGATGGTCATTGTAGGACAACATCACATAGCATTTACAGTTCCGGAGAAGCTGCTGCAGCTTTCTGTGATCCTCCAGTCCAAAGCCGACCTCATAACATTCAGCTTCATAATACGGCGGGTCCAGATATAACAGCGTTCCTTCCCTGTCGTATCTTGGAATGATGGTTTCATAGCTCTGATTTTCAATGACCACCTTGGACAGTCTGCGGGAACAAAGCCAGATGAGGTTCAGAGCATTACGGATATCTACAGGCTTTCCTCCAAAAGAACTGCCGCCTCCGGCATAGCTGTAACGAATGACCTTGTAGAAAGCTGCTGCTCTGCGGACATCTCTTGCTGCCGACTGATTCACCATAAGCTCCTGCAGTTCCTGTGCCTCCAGCAGTGGAAAATACTGCTGGCACAATGCCAATTCCTCGCTAAAATACAGGTCTTCATCCGGTTCTTTCTGCCGCAGAAAATCCCGCAGTTCATAGAATTCGTCCCGCGAGTTCAAGGGCAGGAAACGCAGTTCTCTCATGAGAGCCATCGGTCTGTCTCTGACACAGCGAAACAGATTGACCAAGTTTCCGTTAAAGTCATTATAAATCTCCTCACAGCTGTCCGATTTGCGTCCGAAAATAACAGCTGCTCCACCACCGAACACCTCCACCAACCGGTTATAGTTGTTTGGGAACAGGCGGTACAAGGTTGGCCGAAGGGCCGTCTTGCCGCCTACCCATGGGATAAATGGTTTGATAGGCATTCCTCCTTCTTAAAATAGGACATAAAAAATGCCATTCTCTTAATGAGAACGGCTTCCATTCATGTATTCTACTGTAACTTCATTCCTCCTTCCTCTTCCTGCAGCAGTTCTGTTTCTGTCAGCTTACGGAATAAATCTTCTTTTGGGATAATTCCAAGCCTGCGCCCATTGTCGAAGTCACAATGGATGGTACCTATATCGTCTACACAACGAACGGTTCCCTTCATGTCATCTTCCACGGGTCTTGGATCACTGCCCATGTGGATTAACAGAATTCTCGTTCCCGGCGGATAACTTTCTTTACAGTACTCTACCTGCTGTCTTTTCAGATGACTCATGGCTTCTCATCTCCTTCAAAGTGTTTGTTCCATCTCTTCTTCCGGACCGGTAATGTTAACATACTCACCGATGATTCCAAGAGCATCGCAGTAACTGCGGCAATCACCTCCTGTGATTCTTCTTTGCATTTCTTTTGCCTCCTCTGCCTGACCATTTTGCCGCAGAGTACGGGATGCAATCCCGATGAGATTAAAGATGTTTCCATCCTGACCAATGAGATGACAATCCGGCTTTTCTTTCTGATGTTCTACGAAACCTCCCAGCTGGTTCTCTACGTAATCGCTGAGTCAGGTTCCTCCAAACTGACTATATGTCTGTAGTCGCCATATGGCGAGCTTTTCGATATCCAGCCGAACTCCGTCGAAGTCAAAGAGCAGATTGGTACACTCATTGTGTCTGAATACTGACACCTCCTTAAAGCGATCTCCGTACAGCAGAATTCCATTGTCCTGCAGAAGATCGTTGATTCCATCTAACCACTTCTGAATATCTCCTCCGCAACCCTGCAGAATGAGACCTTCTTTGTGTGACAGGTGTCTTAGGTTTTCTGGGTTTATTGTTTGCATTTGTGGACCTCCTTAAAATAAAATATTCCTCCATGGTTTGTACGCCATAGAGGAATATTTTTCATTTTCATCAGATCATATTACTCAGAAAATTCCAAACAGTCAGTATATAACCTTTGTAGTACGGAAAAAGGTAATACATCAGAATAATCAATGTACCTAACAAAAACATACCATAGAATAAACTCAGAGTATTCGATCTCATAGTATTCCAAATACTTGGAACTTCATTGGCAAATCTTTGTGGATTCAAATCATACTGGTATTTTTTATTCCCCTGCTCCCTATTCTTTAGAACCCAATTATACATTTTTCTGTACATGCGCTCAGTTCTAAAAAAGAAAGCATCTAAATACCAAAAAGATACTGTAGTAACAAATACCGCAACAGTAACTACAAAACCATCTATATCATCTGGTGATAATGCAAGAATAACTGCAATAAGCGAAACAGTCCAACCCTTCAATAAAAACGAGTTATTCGCCATGCGATTAATACAGCTCTGAATTAAATCTATTTCCTTATGCAATTCTTCCTTGCTGATTTCTTTTTCATTATCCATTACATGTAACTCCTATGCTATTTTCTTGATGAGCAATTTTGTACAGATCATCAAGTGTTTCTGGACCCTTTCTTCTATTATTATCTTTCCATTTCGTTAACATATCATCACTCAATGTACTCATTGAATTCAGGTACTTTGTAACATCGTAATCTACCTTGAAATCGGATTTCGCCAAAAAATAACCACTATGTTCTAAAATAGGAATAGGGTATCTTTCAGGAAATGTTTGTTGCACCATGCTAGCCATTGAAAGCTCATGGTAAATCCATGGAGATATTGTGACTTGTTTCTCATTCCTGATTTCATCTATCGCTGTACTAATATTAATAGACTCCGGTGTATTGAAAAAGATTACACACTCACATTTATCAATCATTTCTGTTAACGCTAATGATAACATGGTGTGAACATGACTAGTGGTATAGTTTCTTAATCTATAATCATATAGCCCTGACGCTTCATTATAACTAAATTTCTGATCAATTTCACGTAATAAATCATCACAATACCCCCAAGAGCATGAATCAATAAACGCATTGAGACCAAATTCTTCATGTAACCAACCTGCAAAAGCCTTAACTTCTTCTAAATTTTGATGAGAATGAGAAATAAAAATATCAGCTTTTTGGACTTGGAACCAATGATCTTTTATATCGTCGCCATTAATATGACCATTTTCCTTAATAAATTCTTTCAAACACTTTCTTGATTCTAATTCGAATTTGCTGTAAATGTCAGTACCTTTATCCTTGAATTTTAAAAATTCCCTAATCATTTTTTGTGAAGGTTTGTAGTTGAATTTTGAATACATTTATTTCATCCTCTCTTTTAATATGGTCTTTAAACTATTCTTTATCGATTATTCTAGAGCCATCTATATGTTATGCATAAGGATAGTCTATATAATTATTTAAACTGAGTAAATATCAATGCTGTCCAACAATCTCTTCATGAATTTACGCTTGCGTGATGTTAACATAAAAACATGAATGACAAAAAGCGTCAAAAATACCACTATTGCCACAAATTTAGATAAAGAATCCACATTATCCAGAGCCAGAAAGCTTCCTAAATATCCTGTAGATAACAACGAGATAATATACGCAATCGGAGCAGTGTCTGTCAAGCTATCATATGCTACCTTCTTGCTTCCAATATAAGCCAGTCGGTGTTCGACATCCATTGTTTCCAAATGTTTAATAATTGCAAATCTCAAATACAAAAAGTGCTGGGAGGAATACTTATTGAATGAGCAAACAATTTTATTTTTTGTTTCAGATAAGATTTCCTCATCATGAATCTCCCAAGTTTTTACCAATGCCTTTAAAAATTCATTTTCATTCATATAACGTCCTTCTTTCTATGTAAGTAACTTTGTCAAAAAACTAAATTCATATTGATTATCCTTAAAATTTATAATACTTCTTATAATATATAACGTTCTAAAACTACAAATTAGGACACTTCTCAACCAAATTCAGCACAATAACAAAAAAATCGTCATCAACTTATGGTTAATGACGACTTTTTATTATCATATAAAGAAAACCGAGCAGAACTTCACCTTTTTCATCTACTGTTGCACAATAAAAATTATCGTCAAAAACTCCGGAAAAAGGGCGATGCCATCGGAAAAATTCCGATGGCATCTAAACTGTTTCATATACATGGTCTGAGTGACGGGACTTGAACCCACGACCTCTACCACCCCAAGGTAGCACGCTACCAACTGCGCCACACCCAGATTTGTGAAGTGTATTGTACCACATTCTATGAAAAAAAGCAAGGAGAAGATCCCTCTTCCCCCTGCAAAATTCATCGTCTTATTTCGACATCAGTGCACGCAGAGCAGAGCTTTCATTCTCGATCTGCGCCTTCAGCTCCATAATGAGGCAGCACTGCTGGCGAATATCTGCAGCACGTTCTTCACACTGACGTTTGATTCGAGCAATGCGCTCGCTGTACAGGTTGACACTAACATTTTCTTCGTCCTTCTCCTGCAGCATTTTCTCCTCAAGAAGAGCCTTTTCATACATTTTCTCCACGGTTTCCAGCTGAACCAGCAGCTCCGGGATCTTTTTCAAATATTCATTATACACTTCCATGCGGCAGCGTTCTTCCTGTGTGTTCAAAAGCAATTCCATTGCAGCACCTCCTGTGTTTTCTCACCTTTAGTATAACGCAAACAGCAGCAAATGTCCATCTGTTATCTGTAAACAAGCGGCGCCTGCACAACGCAGACGCCGCTCTTTTTATTGTATAAGGAAGGAGTAGGGATATTTCTCCATGTTTAAGCTATTTCTTTTTGAAATAGGATTTCAGTACACCGCACATCGGGCAGCGGAAGTCCTCCGGTTCCTTGGTCACATCGCCTTCGTAAACATAGCCGCAAACATCGCAGACATAGCGTTCTTCAGCAGCAACCACTTCTTCCGGAACATAGGTCGGTGCATTCTTTGGTGCGCCGCCTTTGATCACTTCGTGATAGTATTTGTAGGTCATCGGAGCCACTTCGGAACCGTTGGCAGATTCTTTCACTTCTGCAAGGATCACAAAATGAGTACCGGCATCGGTCATGGAACGAATGTCGCAGGTGAAAACGCCGCTGCATTCTTCTCTCAAAACCGGCAGACCATCCAGCATGTAGTAATCCACATCGGTCAGTTTGTTGGTGTCTCTGCCGCTGCGGAAGCCCAGATCGGTGATCACTTCGCGGCGGGTGTCTTCAGACAGGATAGAAACGCTGAAACGACCTGTGTTTTTCAGAACTTCGTAAGTATAGTTGTCCTTGTTCATGCTGATGGCAATGAGAGCAGGCTGACTGCTGATCTGGAACACGGTGTTCACGATGCAGCCGGTTGGCCTTTCGCCATCCATAGCCAGTACGGCATATACGCCGTAGGATAATTTTCTCAGAATGTTACTCATGTTGTGTCCTCCCTTACAAGAAATTAAGCTGCCTCTTGTATTGATTTTAAGAACGGATTAGAGTTCTTTTACCCACAGACCGTGGAGGTTGCAGTAAGCATAAACTGCTTTCGCTTTATCGCCTGCTGCCAGAACGAATTCAGCTTTTGGTTCTTCATCCGGTTTCAGATAAGCGAACTGGCCGCCTTTTTCAGTTTCCAGATAGAGCCAGTCAATGTAATGAGCTTCGGTCATTGGGTGGATCACGGAACCAACTACTGCAGTGATAACATTATCATTTACAGTTACTTCCGGAATATGCTTTTCAACAGCAGCTTCGGTGCTGTTCGCGTTCATTTCAACCATTGGTTTGCCGCAGCAGAACATTTTGCCTGGGCCTTCGGTTTCAACCTGTGCAATTTTACCGCAGATTTCGCATTTGTAGAATTTTTTTGTCATAGTCGTATTCTCCTTTACAAGTAACCTTTTACAATATTTTATCCTACTCTTTAGTAGGAATAATTCCTGTTTCTTTGACTATAGTATAACCCAAATGAGAACGATTGTCAATAGCAAAATGAGAATAATTCTTAATTTATTTTTAATAGCCGCGATAGTTTTCCATGCGTACGATATTGCAGACAATATTCTTGCCGTTGAGGTCGATGGTACCGTAGGAAGGACTGCTGGTATCTTTTGGACAGGAAATACTGCCCGGATTCATAATATACAGCCCGTCCTCATATTCTGTATGGGCAACATGAGTATGACCATACAGAGCTATGCGGGCTTCTTTTTCTCTGGCACCCAGCTTCAGTTCATCCAGATCGCATTTCACCGACCAATGATGACCGTGGGTCAGCATCAACTTCACATCTTTGACCCAGGAGTAAGCTGTGGATTCCTCATTGGCAGTGTAGTCGCAGTTGCCGCGGACACACCAATACTCTCTGTTGGGATATTTGCTCATCAGGCGTTTGAATTCATCCAGACCATCGCCCAGATGAATGAATAGCTTCGCATCTTTTTGCTGTGCAATAGCGGCTTCCATGGCAGCAGTAATGCCGTGGGAGTCGGAAAATACAACGATTCGCATAACGATCCTCCTGTTCCTTAATTCTGCTTGCGGACGATGGCGTACTCATCGTACAGTTGGTAATAGGGACACTGATAAAAGGACCCGGACATAAAGCGATACATCTCATCTTCGTCCAGATTGACAGCACAGCAGTAGCAGTCCCACTCATCGTCGTACACATAATGGGAACAGGTCTCGCAATTTGTTACCTTTTTCATGGCTGTCAGCACTCCTTACTATTTCATATATATAGTATAGTATACCATAAATGTCAGCTTCCAGACAATGTTCTTTGCAACTTTTCATCAAACTTTGAATAGAATGGAACAGAATCTTTCTCTCAGAAAGGTGGTGAGCAAATGGCAGCACCTCAGCTCAATCCCACACAAGTAGAACAGCTGCTGCAAACCCTGGCTGCTCAGCTGCGCTGTGACCCCAATCAGCTTCGTCAGCAGCTGCAAAGCGGCAACTTCGGTGCGGTGGCTTCCTCGCTGAATCCCAACGACGCTCAGCAGGTACAGAACCTGCTGAAAAACCCCAAACAGCTGCAGCAAGTCATGAACTCTGCGGAAATGAAGGAACTGCTCCGCAGACTGCAGGGCAAATAAGGCAGGAAAGGAGAGAGCCCATGGACGACATCAGCAGCCGCATCAATCAAATCCTCAGTGACCCGCAGAGCATGCAGCAGCTGCAGACTCTGGCACAGAGCCTTGGGCTTTCCGCTCCTGCGGAAACAGCAGCGCCGCCTCCGTCGCCATCGGGCGGCATAGATATGAGCCAAGTGGGCGCTCTGCTTTCGCAGTTTGGTTTGGGACAGCAACAGCAGGCTCCTCCTCCGCCATCCATTGATATGAACAGCATTCTGCAAATCCAAAAAGCCATGCAGCTTTTCGCCAATGGCAATAAGAATGTGGAGCTGCTGCGCTCTCTGCGTCCGCTGCTGTCGGAACGCCGACAGAAAAAAGTGGACGACGCGGTGCGTATCATGCAGCTGATCCAGATGCTGCCTATGTTGAAGGAGGCGGGCTTGTTCGGTGCGTTGGGAGGTACTCTGCGATGAAATGGCAAAGCATGAATGGCCGTTACAGCGGCGAAGAATTGGCGTCTATGCAGAAGGATGCCATGGAGCGAGTGCGGGAAATGCAGCGGCGTGCAGACGAAACTTTGCGACGCAGCAATGCGGATTTCGCTCCCCCGCCTCCCAAAGCGGAGGTAAAACAAGAGCCGCCGCCCTCTCCTCCGCTTCCACCACGAGAACCGCCTGCTCCTACATCCAACATCGGTAAGCTGGGGAATATCCTCTCGGCAGCAGGCATTGACCAAGACCGCATCATCATTCTGGCGCTGCTGCTCATCCTGTACAACGACGGCGCAGACCAGCTGCTTCTGCTGGCGCTGCTCTATTTATTTCTGTGAAACCTCCGCAAAGACGGAGGTTTTCTTTTTCTCAGCGAACCACCGAGCTTACTTTTGGATATAATAGAATGAGTTCTGTTTCAAACAAAAGGAGGTTCGATTATGTCTGAAACCAAGCCAATTCGCTTCTTTTTGGGAGCAAACAGCCCTCAGGGCTTTTTCTCCCTCTTTGATGAACTGGAACATCCCCACGAAAGCTGGCACACGTTTCTCATCAAGGGCGGACCCGGCTGCGGTAAGTCCGGTTTTCTGAAAAAAGCAACCGCTCTCCACAGCGATGAGGAGCAGATGGAGCTTTGTCCCTGCTCTTCCGACCCCGATTCTCTGGATGCGGTGATCCTGCCTCGGCGGCACATTTCCCTCATGGATGCTACGGCTCCCCATGCCAAAGAAGCTGCCATTCCCGCAGTGCGCCATACCATCTTGTCCTTTGGCGATCAGCTGAACGGCTCTGCCCTGCAGGAAAAACGCCGCGAGATCGAAGCGATCTGTGCCTCCTCTCCGGAGTACTATAAGTTGGCAGTCTCCTACCTCTATGCAGCGCAGGTGTTTCTTCAGAATTCCTACGAAATCGCCGATCATGCCGCTGACAGAGAAAAAATCGAGGGTTATGCCCGCCGCTTTGCCGCGAAGCATTTTCCACAGCAGAACGGTGCAGGCCGTGAAAAAATCCGTTTTCTCAGTACCATCTGCGCTGACGGCATCGTGACCCTGGAGGAAACTCCTGCCCTGCTTTGCCGTAAACTGTACCTCATTGACGACGACTGCGGCGCAGTGAGCCATCGGCTGCTGAGCGCTCTGCGGAGGCTGGCTTTGAATGCAGGACACGAAGTCATCAGCTGCTTCTGCCCCATGGCTCCCACGAAAAAACTGGAGCATCTGTTCATCCCAACAGCGGACGTTGCCTTTCTCACGTCCAATCACTTCCACTCCATGACAGACTGCGGTGCAGTGCGTAAAATCCATGCACGACGCTTTCAGGATCAGGAGCTGATGAAGCTGAAACGGGAGCGCTTCGCCTACAATCGCAAGGCGGCGCAGACTCTGCTGGAGCAGGCGATTTCCATTCTTGGTGAAAGCCGCCGACTCCACGACCGCTTGGAGCAGTTGTACATCGCTGCCATGGATTTCCCTGCTTTGGAGGCTCGGTTCCCTCAATTTCTGAAAATGATCCAGGATTATTCCTATTAAAAAAGAGCTGAACGGTGCTCCCGTTCAGCTCTTCGCTTTCGCTATTTTACTTTTTTGCTTGCTTCAAAGGCCTGTGCCAAATCAGCGATGAGGGTGTCCACGTCCTCCAGACCCACATGGATACGGATGACGTTAGCCGGCATACCGATAGCTGCCGCTTCTTCGTCGGTCAGACCAACGCTGCCCGGAGCAACCAAGCTCTCGAAGCCGCCCCAGCTTACACCGTACTGGAACATTTTCAGAGAATACATGAACTCTCTTGCCTGTTCTGCTGTACCGTCGTAAACGAAGCCGATGAGACCGTTGAGGCCGCCTTTCAGATATTTATCAACCAGCTCTTTCTGTGGATGGCTGTCCAGACCCGGATAGAAGACCTGTTTTACACAAGGCTGCTGCTCCAGCCATTTTGCCACTTTCAGACCGCTTTCGCCGTGGGCTTTCACGCGGACAGGCATGGTGCGCAGACCGCGGATCAGAAGCCAAGCCTGATGTGGGTCCATGCAGGAACCCAGCAGTTCGCGTTCTTCATGTGCGATCTGTTCGATCATTTCTTTGGAACCTGCAACTACACCGGCTACGATGTCACTGTGGCCGCCCATATATTTGGAAGCAGTATGACAAACCAGGTCGATGCCGTAGGTGTATGGATTCTGGTGGAGCGGAGTTGCATAGGTGTTATCGATAGCGGTACCAATACCGTGTTCTTTGGCGATCTTTGCAATTTCCTCAATATCCTGCATATAGAGAACCAGAGAGGATGGGCTTTCCAGATAAATCAGGGTCGTTTCCGGACGGATCGCCGCTTTGATTTCTTCCAGATCGCTGCCGTGAACGAAAGTATGGGTCACGCCGAATTTCTCTGCCAGATATTTGGTGATGAAGGTACGGGTCGGACCGTAGATGGTGTGCGGTGCGATGATATGGCAGTCCTTCTTCACGAAGTGCATGATCGCTGCGGAAATAGCGCCCATACCGGAGGAGAAGCAGGCTGCTGCTTCGGCACATTCCAGAGCGGCAATTTTACGTTCCGCAATGTCGATGGTCGGGTTGTTGACACGGGTATATACAAACTCATTGTCTTCCGGGATTCCGTTGTACGGAGTTGGCTTCAGAAAGAGAGAGTTCTGGAAAATCGGCGGAACGATTGCGCCCATGAATTCAGCGTACTCGTCGCCGACATGAGTTACGATGTCGGATTTGGTTTTGTACTGAAGATCCTGTGGTTTCAGGTTTGCCATAAAATGACCATCCTTTCTGTGCTTAGAGTGTACTACAATAAAATTATAGCACTAAATTTCCTGCAGAAAAGGGTTGAAGCGAACAAAAAAACAGCGGATTTTTCAGCGAAAGTTCCAAGCAAAAACGACGCCCCGCAGGACGTCGTTTCGATTCTATTCCCATTCCAGATGGTGAGCACCGTCGGCAGAGCGGGCGCGCAGTACCAGGAGATACTTCCTTCCCTGTTCCAGATACAGCTCTTTGCTTTCATGTTTCTGCAGTTGAAGCAGAAGATGATTCTCTTTATCAAAAATCTCTGCCTCAATGGAGCCGCAGCTCAACTCCGAGCTGAAGGAAAAGAGATACGTCTTGCTCTCCGCAGGGCGCAGGACGCGGCGGATGCTTCCATGGAAGCTTTTGTAGCGCGCGGAAAAGATAGTCCCCACGAAAATCAGTGCCCGTCCCATTTTCACGCTGATGAAGCCTCGATCATAGAGGAAAAGCAGCAGAAGAACAACAGCCAAGGGCAGCAGCAGGAATTTCATTGCTTTATTTGTACTCCTTCGGGTCGATGGTCTCTACCCAGTCGATCAGATCCCATGGAACATGACAGTAGCCGTTTGGATTCTTGTTTAGATATTTCTGATGGTACTCTTCAGCCGGCCAGAACATTTCCAGTGGGCAAACTTCCACAGCGATCGGCTTGTCATACTCTTTCTGCAGTTCTGCCACAGAAGCCAGAATGATTTCTTTGTCCTCGTTATTCTGATAGTACACACCGGTGCGGTACTGACGGCCGATGTCCTCTCCCTGCTGGTTGATGGAAGTCGGGTCGATGATCTTCCAGAACAGCTTCAGCATAGCGGACAGAGGCAGTTCGTCGGCATCATAAATGATATGAACTGTCTCAGCGTGGTCGGTATTCTCCTTGCAGACCTGCTCATAAGTCGGGCGCTCGGTCTTACCGTTGGCAAAGCCCACTGCGGTCTCCAGCACGCCTTTGACATTGGACATATATTTTTCAGTACCCCAGTAGCAGCCGCCTGCCAGATAAATTTCTCGTTTGTTCATCACGATTCCTCCCCCATAGATGATAGTTTTATTATAATCCACAGCTCTGTCCTCTGCAAGAGTTCACAGAAAAAAGCCTCGTCTGCAAAACAGACAAGGCTTTGATTATTTCATTAAACTGTCCCTTTTCTCCTTGATGACGGAGCGCAGGCGCTCATCCAGTGCTTTGATCTCTTCGCGGGAAAGGTCGGCAGTCTCGATAGCCGGCAGGATGTGCAGCTGCAGTTTGGCAGGGGTGATTTTGAAACCCTTGTTTGCCTCCAGCATATTATAAGTACCCTCGATGCAGCATGGCACGATAGGCACTTTCGCACGGGTGGCCAGACGGATGGTGCCGCCTTTGAAATCTTTGATTTCGCCGCCCTTACTGCGGGTACCTTCCGGGAAGATGCAGACGGAGTAGCCCTCGCTGAGCAGCTCATTGGCTTTCTTCAGAGAATCCATCGCCTGACGGGCATTGTCTCGGTCGATAAAGATGCAGTTCAATTCGGTCATCCAGTCGCGGAGCAGCGGAACTTTCTCCAATTCTTTTTTCGCGATGAGTGGGTTCGGTTTATCCAGCTGAGTCAGCAGCAGCGGAATATCTGCGTAACCCTGGTGGTTGGCAGCAAAAACAACCGGACCTTCCGGAATGTTTTCTTTGCCCGTCACCTCCATGGAGGCTCCCGCCAGCTTCATCAGGCGCAGCGCCCAGTTGTTGACCATGGTGCGAACAATGCGGTCATGCTCGGCGATGTTGCCCTCCTTGCGCAGTTTGCGCACTTTCCAGAGCATCGGCTGAGCGAAAAACAGGTATGCAAAGAAATAAACGACCCAAATAACGGTACGAATCATAGCAGTCTCTCCTTTCTTGACTCAAACAGTATAGCACAAAATGCAAAAAAGGTCTATTCCCGCGGCGTTTCTTGTGGTATGATATAAAAAGGAAGATCAAGACACAGGAGGAATACAGCATGATCGACAAAAGCAAACAATACTGGAGCGGCGACTGCGCCGCCGACATCGACGAATATCTCCGCGAATACACCGAGCTGCCGGATCTGGAAGTGAAACCTGTCACCTGCTCCTGCGGCAGTGACTGCTTCACAGTTCTTGTGGATCAGGATGAGGGCGCTGTACTCTTAAAATGCACCCACTGCGCCGAAGAAAAATTCCTGCTGGATTCCGCGGAATATTGGCCGTCCTGTCAGCCAAAAGCGGGCATCTGCCGTCTGTGCAAAAATGCGGAATATAATGTCCGCGTGGGCTTCGTCCGTGACGAAGAGGGACGCATCCAGTGGATCTACATGGGCAACCGCTGCACCGACTGCGGCGTACTGGGCTCCTATGTGGACTGGGGCGTGGATTCCGAGATCAGCGACGAGCTGGAACAAATGCTGTAAACACCATTGAGAATAAAAGGAGGCAACCTACAATGAAAGCACTGCAACTGAACGATTTCCTGAACTATCAGTATCTGTCCGCACTGGAATTTGCACCAAAAGGTCAGCATGCTGTCTTCGCTGTCAGCAAGGCCGATCTGGAAGAAAACAAATATCGCAGCAATCTGTGGCTGTACAAAAAAGAAAGCGGCAAAATCTCCAAACTGACTGCTATGGATCAGGAGAAATCCGCAGTTTGGCTGGACGATGAGACCGTTCTCTTCCCATCCCTGCGTGATGAAGCGCTGAAAAAAGCCACCGAAAAAGGCGAAGCATGGACTGTTTACTATGCGATCAACATCAACGGCGGCGAAGCACAGGAATTCATGCGTATTCCTGCTTCTGTGGGCACACTGATTCCGCTGGGCGATGACAAATTCCTGCTCAGCGCCAAACAGGACAACTGCGGCATCAACCTCCACAACTACGAGGGTGCGGAGAAAGCTGCCAAAGAAAAAGAACTGAAACACAACAAAGACTATGAAGTGCTGACCGAGATCCCATACTGGTCCAACGGCGTCGGCTTCACTAACGGTCAGAGAAACCGCCTGTACATCTACGACAAAGCCTCTGAAACCATGACCGCCATCACCGGCGAATGGGACAACGCCCGCTACTGCTCCAACAAAGACGGCAAGATTCTCTACATCAACCATGAATTCATCGGCAAACAGGAGCGCACCAGCGGTCTGTATGAGTATGATCTGGCAAGCGGCGAAATTTCCACTCTGATTCCGGACGACGTATATAACATCGGCATGGCGGACTACTTCGGCGAGGAGATCCTCTGCACCGCTTCCGATATGAGCCACTTCGGCATCAACGAAAACAAGAGCTTCTATCTGGTGAAAGACGGCAAACCGGAACTGCTGGCTGTTCATGATTTCGGCTTCGGCAGCAGCATCGGCTCCGACTGCCGACTGGGCGGCGGCCGCAGCTATAAAGTAGTAAACGGCGCGCTGTACTTCCTCTCCACTGAGGGCAGCAATTCCTATCTGAAGAAAGTTTCCGCTGACGGCTCCATCGAAACTCTCAGCAAAGTCAACGGCTCTGTGGACTGCATCGCTGTTTCCTCTGAAGAGATCCTCTACGTTGCAATGCGTCAGCAGAAACTGCAGGAACTCTATCGTCTGGAAGGCGAAAGTGAAATCCAGCTGAGCTCCTTTAACAGTGATGTTCACGCTGACACCTATGTGGCTGTTCCGGAATTCGTTCCATTTGAAAATGACGGCTGGCAGCTGGAAGGTTGGGTGCTGAAACCAAAAGATTTCGATCCTGACAAGAAATATCCTGCCATCATCGACATTCACGGCGGTCCAAAAACCGCTTACGGCGATGTATACTACCATGAAATGCAGCTCTGGGCAAACATGGGCTACTTCGTATTCTTCTGTAATCCACGCGGCGGCGACGGCCGCGGCAATGTCTTCGCTGACATTCGCGGCAAATACGGCACCATCGACTACGACGATCTGATGAAATTCACCGACGTGGTTCTGGAGCAGTATCCACAGATCGACGCAGCGAAAGTCGGCGTCACCGGCGGCAGCTACGGCGGCTTCATGACCAACTGGATCATCGGTCACACTGATCGCTTCGCTGCAGCAGCTTCTCAGCGCTCCATCTCCAACTGGATCTCTATGTTCGGTACCACCGATATCGGCTACTATTTCGCCGACGACCAGTGTGCATCCACCCCTTGGGTCGAGCATGACAAACTGTGGGAACAGTCTCCGCTGAAATATGCCGACAAAGCTGTGACCCCAACTCTGTTCATTCACTCCGAGCAGGACTATCGCTGCTGGCTCACCGAAGGTCTGCAGATGTTCACCGCGCTGAAATACCACGGTGTGGAAGCAAGACTCTGTATGTTCCGCGGCGAAAACCACGAACTTTCCCGCAGCGGTAAACCTCGCCACCGCGTAAGACGTCTGGAGGAAATCACCAACTGGTTCGAATCTCATCTGAAATAAATCGATAGGAAGAGCCACCCTTGCGGGTGGCTTTTTTCTGTTCTTTTTCGATTTATCTTTTCTTCCCTTATCAAAATGTGTTATACTGAACTCAAACAATCGAAAATTAGGGGGTATTTTATGCCAGCAAACAGACCTCGTGGCCGCGAAAAGAACATCAGCGGCCAAGGAAAAGATATCAAACGCCGCGGCGGTGGCTTAGGCAGCGGTCCTGTGGGCAGCAGACCTGCCGGCAGACCGGGTGCTTCCGCTCCGCAGAGTCCTGCAGGAGGACGGGGTATGACCCGCTCCGGCGGCGGACTTTCCAAAATCATCATTCTGCTTCTCGTTGTTCTCTTCGGTGGCGGCGGTGGACTGGGTTCCATGCTCCTTGGCGGCGGAGATATGAGCGACATTCCGAGCAGCTCCTACCAGCCGCCGGTTCAGCAGGAAACACAGGGCAGCCTGCCCAGCGCATCCATTGACCTCAGTTCTCTGTTGGGAAATCTGGGCGGCGGCGCGGTTTCTTCCGGCTGGGACAGCAGCGCCAATACCGGCAAGCTGGATACTACTGTAGCAGCCAACGCCCGCAGTAAGTATACCAAGCTTCTCGGCAATGGCCAGGACGAGATGACCATCATGCTCTACCTCTGCGGTACCGACTTGGAATCTCGCAGCCAGATGGCCACCTCCGACTTGCAGGAAATGCTCAACGCTGACCTGTCCGACGATGTGAACCTCATCGTGTACAGCGGCGGCTGCAAGAAGTGGCAGAATAATGTTCTCAGCAGTCAGACCAACCAGATTTGGCAGGTCAAGGACGAAGGCTTGGTGGCTCTGGAAAAAGATCTGGGCAGCAAATCCATGACTGACCCAAAAACTCTTAGCTCCTTCATTCAGTATTGCAGCAAGAACTTCCCTGCCAACCGCAACGCGCTGATCTTCTGGGACCACGGCGGCGGTTCTGTCAGCGGCTACGGCTACGACGAGAAATTCGCTTCCAGCGGCTCCATGAGTCTGGCTGAAATCGATAAAGCTCTCAGCGACGGCGGCGTGAAATTCGACTGGGTCGGCTTCGATGCCTGCCTCATGGCGACCACCGAAAACGCCCTTATGCTCAGCAAACACGCCGACTACATGATCGCCAGCGAGGAAACCGAACCGGGCATCGGCTGGTACTACACCAACTGGCTCACTGAACTGTCCGAGAATCCGTCCCTCTCCACTCTGGAAATGGGCAAGATCATCGTGGATGATTTCATCGATACCTGTGCGAAAAAATGCCCCGGTCAGTCCACCACTCTGTCCGTTGTGGATTTAGCAGAGGCGGAAATGACCATCCCGAAGGTGCTGGCAAACTTCTCTGCCGACACCTATGATCTCATCAAAAACGAAGAATTTGCACAGGTCTCCAATGCCCGCAGCGGCTCCAGAGAATTCGGTGCATCCAGCAAGATCGATCAGGTGGACTTGGTGCACCTTGCCAACAACATGGGCAGCGAAGAAGGCAAAGCTCTGTCTGACGCGCTCCTTGGCGCAGTCAAATACAATCGCACCTCCTCCAACATGACCAACTCCTATGGTCTGTCCATCTACTTCCCATTGCGCAAAGCCTCCATGGTGGACGATGCCGTGGATACTTATGAACTTATCGGCATGGATGAGGACTATGTACGCTGCATCGAAGCCTTTGCCAGCATGGAAGTCAGCGCGCAGGCAGTCAGCGGCGGTAACACATCCCCTCTGCCTTCTCTGATGGAAATGATGGGCAGTAGCGGCGGCTCCTACGGCAATGCGGAAATGATCGGTCAGCTGCTGGGCAGCTTCCTCCAAAGCAGCAGCGGTATGGACTTCCTCGGCGGACGTGCACTGAGCGATGAGACCATGGTCTCCTATCTGTCCGAGCACTCCTTTGACGGCTCTCAGCTGCAGTGGCAGAATACTGCAAGCGGCTCTGCCATCGTTCTGCCGGAAGAACAGTGGCAGCTGGTGCAGGGGCTTAGCGCCAACCTCTTCTATGATGATGGCGAGGGCTACATCGACATGGGCTGCGACAATGTCTACGATTTTGATGAACAGGGCAATCTGCTGGCTCCAAGCGAAATGACATGGATCGCCATCAACGAACAGCCTGTGGCTTACTATCACGAATCCACTGTGGATGACGGCGAAAACTACAGCATCATTGGTCGCGTTCCTGTGCTTTACAACAGCGAGCGCGCTGAGCTGGTTCTGGAATTCACCGATGAAGTGCCTTACGGCACCGTGGTGGGCGTCCGCAAAGTCTACAAGGACGGCGAGACCGCTACCGTTGCCAAAACCATGGACACTGTAAAAGATGGCGATGTCATCGACTTTGTCTGTGATTATTACAGCTATGACGGCGACTATCTGGACAGCTACATGCTGGGTGATCAGCTCATCGTCGACGGCGAACTGAACATCAGCGATGTCTATGTGGACGAGGCTGCGGCAAATCTTACCTACCTCTTCACCGATATTTTCAATCAGCAGTACTGGACTGCTCCGGTAAAATAGGCAAACTTCTGCAAAACATCAAAAAGACAGGCTTTATGCCTGTCTTTTTTGCGTTTCTGTGGTACAATAAAGAGAGAAAGCAGGTGATGTTATGAGCGACTTCGGAAGCATTTATCTTGATAAAGAAAAGGATATCGTGGTGCGTCTGGACATGGAGCAGTCTGTCCTGCGCTACACGATTTCTGTGCGTAATCATCAGTCCAACAACCTCATCAACAATCTGGCTGCCGCTGCCGGACAGAAAACCACAGTACAAAACGGAAAAACCGTTATCTGCGGGGAAATTCCCTGCTACATCAAAGGCGATGGGCAGCGAGTGTACATTTTCCGCCTCAACGGCACCAAACTGGCAAACATCTACCCTGACGGCAAGATCGAGGTCAATTCTTTGATTCCCGCTATTGCCAAAACGCTGATGAGCCAAACCAAGGATTACAAGTATTCCTTCCGGGAGACCCTGGTCAAATCCTATGTGCCGGAAAAGGTGAAGCTGTCCACCGACCTACACACCCACGGCAACGCCAATCTGAATGCCGATATTCTCATCGCTCTGGCTATCAAGCATCAGATCCGCTATCCGCTGTACTATGTGAAAAAGCTGGGGCTGAGTCTGACACCTGCACAGCAGACCATGCTGGATACACAGCGAAAAGATGTGGAGGCTCGCCTTGATCTGTCCTCCCTCAGCGGAAAGTATCGGGAACGCAAGATCGACGACAATACCTTCATCAACTTTGCCGATTTGATTCTATGCAATATCGAACAGTCCACAGAAAATATTGATAAGATCCGCCGCACCCTTTCCTTGCTGAAAGGCTCGCAGGCAGTGTTCACCAATCTGGAGAAGCTCTACCTGTATCGCTATGTGTTCACCAAGGGTCTGCCTGCGGATTACCGCATCGAACTGCAGAACATTGATCGCATCGAGGACAGCGACATCCGCAGCTGCCTGCTGCAGTCTTTGAAGGATAAAGAAAGCAGTATCTACGCCGACCTGACACTGTACGAGGACACCCTCCTGTGGATCGGCAGACAATACCAGAAAAAACACATCAAGTATGTGGAGATCAGCGACACCACGCTGGTGAAAAAGGACGCTTCCAATGCGCGGATGCTGGCGCAGATCCACCGCATTCTTCCTCTCGTTAAAGCGGAGACCGGTGTGGATATCCGCTTCCTTGCGGCTATCCGCCGCATTCCGCTGACGCTGGTGAAGGAGAATATCGTCTCCGGCAACTACCTCACCGAGGCCATTCAGGCTCTGAAAGTGGTCTGCAAAGATCCTTATGTGGTGGGCAGCGACTTTGTTGGTGAGGAGATCAACGACATCGGAGAGCTGAAAGCGGTTATTCGGGAGATCGTCACACAGATCGCATCGCAGGATAAAAACTGGACGATCCGCATCCATGCCGGCGAAAACGATTCTCTGAAAGGCAATATGGCCAAGGCCATTTCTCTGGTGGAGGAGGCTCTTCTGCCCGGACAGCACTTCCCTTATCTGCGCATCGGTCATGGTCTCTATTGTGCTAAGCTGAACAGCCGACAGGGACAGGAGCTGCTCCGAAAAATCAAGGAGCATGACATTGTGCTGGAGTTCCAGCTTACCAGCAATGTGCGCCTTAACAACCTCATCGACCTGCACACTCATCCGCTGAAAAAATACCTGTCCGAGGGCATTTCCTGCGTCATGGGTACCGATGGCTATGGTCTTTACGGCACCGACAGTATCGACGAGCAGCTGGCTCTGAGCAACTTCCTCAAGGTCAGCGACGGGGAATTCGAACAGATGAAAGCCGCCGAGGACGCCATCATGCAGCGGCAGGAGGAGAATTTCCGCCGCAAAGCGACCGATTTCGCCCTCGCTCGCGGAGAGCAGTCGGTTTTGGACTACTACCTCGCCGAATTGCAGAAAGACTTCGACGATGTGCATGATGTGAAGTTTGAAATTCACAAGCAGCCCTCCTACCCTGTATTTAAGGAAAAGATCGCCGAGCTGCCATGGGACAAATATCCTGTGGTCATCGCCGGTGGCAGCTTCAGCAGCGGAGGCGCCGCTAAACTCAGCGACAGTGACAAAGAACTGTTGGACGCTCTGCTTGCGGAATTAGACCCGACGAAGATTTTCTTCGTGGTGGGACATAAGCTGCAGGGTCATGAAAAATATCTGGTTCAGAACAACAAAACCTTCGATGTGTACAGCATCATTCCGTCGCTAATGGATGAAAAACAAATGAAGCGCCTGTCCAAAGCTGAGCTGAAAGGTATCCGCATCTCCACGGAATCGCAGGAGATGGGTATCTATAAGTCCTTCAACTATGAGATTTTCGAGCGGAGGAACTCCGTTCTGCTGGCCTTTGACGGCAACTCCTCCATCGCCAATCTGGTGCAGGAGGCCCGCAACGGCAAGGGCCGCAGCTGGATCTTCGTTCACCCGAAATCCGCTATGCTGAAAGCAAAAGCCGCTTCCCTGGACGGCTATGTGACCATCAACGCCGCCCCGACGGAAGTCATCGCCAAGATTCGGGAACTACAGGACAACATCGGTACAAAACGATAAGAAAATCCCCGCCCACCGCAGTGGACGGGGATTTTTATTGTGTTTACCAGATGGATCTGATGTTCCAGATTTCGTCTGCGTAGCCTTTGATGGTGCGGTCAGAGGAGAATTTGCCGCAGGATGCCATATTCATCCAGCATTTTCTGCCGAAGTACAATTCGTCCTGAGAGTCAGCATTGGCCTGCAGTTTTGCCTCAACATAAGGCAGCAGGTCCAGCAGGACCATGTAGTGGTCTGCACGGTTGTAGGTTGGCTCCAGCAGGGACTGATGCAGCTGCTTCAACAGCTCATCCTTGTCCTCCAGAGTGCCGTCGATGAGGACGTTGAGCACACGCTCCAGCTCCGGCTGTTCTGCACAGAGAATCTTTGGATCATAGCCCGGAATAGCAGCATTAACTTCTTCTTCGCTCATGCCGAAGATATAGTTGTTTTCCATGCCGGCCTGTTCCACGATCTCAATGTTTGCGCCGTCCATGGTGCCGATGGTCACAGCGCCGTTGGCCATGAACTTCATGTTGGAGGTACCGGAAGCTTCAGTACCTGCGGTGGAGATCTGCTCAGAGAGATCTGCAGCAGGGATCAGCTTCTCTGCGTAGGAAACATTGTAGTCGGTAGCAAAAACGATGCGCAGTTTATCTTTGGTATCCGGATCGTTGTTAATGAGCTTCGCGATCTCGTGGATCAGCTTGATGGTGCCTTTTGCTCTTGCGTAGCCTGCCGCGGATTTACCGCCGAAGAGGATCATCATCGGGCGGAAGTTCGGCAGTTTGCCGTCTTTCAGACGCAGGTAAATAAGCAACGCAGCCAGCGCGTTCATAGTCTGACGTTTGTACTCGTGGAAGCGTTTGACCTGAATATCGAACATCCAGCTTGGATCCACATCAATGCCTTCTTTCTTCGCAAGGAAGGCGGAGAGTTCACGTTTTTTCTCTTTTTTGATTTCTACAAAGCGGGCGATGGTTTCATCGTCGTTGACCAAACTGCGCAGCTCTGCCAGCTTGTCCAGATCATAGAGCCAGTCGCTGCTGCCCAGTTTTTCACTGATGAGTGCAGCCAACTGCGGATTACAGAGGCCCAGCCAGCGGCGTGGAGTGATGCCGTTGGTTTCGTTGAGAATCTTGCCCGGATAGAGAGCTTCCCACTGTTTCAGGGTGTCCTTGCGGAGAATTTCGCTGTGGATCTGGGCAACACCGTTGATCTTTTTGCTGATATAGGAGCCGAGGCGTGCCATATGAACTGCATCCTCGTGGATCAGCAGATACTGATTCCACTGCTCTTCCGGAACATTTTTCTCTTTCAGTTCCGCTTTCAGCTCGTCGTTAAGACGCTCGATGATAGGGAAAATATGAGGAACCACGCTCTGCATCAGTTCCACGCTCCAGCGCTCCATAGCTTCTGCCATAACGGTGTGGTTGGTGTAGGAGAAGATCTCCTTCGCCATAGCGAGAGCAGTCTCCCATTCCATGCCATCCTCGGTCAGCAGGCGCAGCAGCTCTGGGATCGCCAGAATTGGGTGGGTGTCGTTGAGCTGAACTGCCAGGAGTTCCGGCAGACGCTCATAGGAACCGTGTTTCTCCTTGAATTTCTTCAGAATATCCTGCAGAGAGGCGCTGGTGAAGAAGTATTCCTGTTTCAGGCGCAGCTGTTTGCCGGCTTTCATGGTGTCGTTTGGATAGAGGATCTGAGAAATGCAAATAGCCTCGTCGTATTCCTGAGAAGATTTGAAGTAGTTCTGGTCGTTGAAAGCGCCAAGGTCGATGGCGTTCATCGGTTCACTCTGCCACAGACGCAGAGTGTTGATGGTTTTGCCGCCGTAACCGATGACAGGCATATCGTAAGGTACAGCCTTCATGGTCTGTTCTGCGAATTTGACAACCACAGCGTCCTCTTCGCGGCGAACACACCAAGGGTCGCCCCACTTGGTCCAATCGTCCGGTTCTTCGCTCTGGCAGCCGTCCACGATGCACTGTTTGAACAGACCAAAGCGGTAGTGAATACCGTAGCCATCCAGTGGAAGGTCATGGGTTGCCGCAGAATCCAGGAAGCAGGCAGCCAGTCGTCCCAGACCGCCGTTGCCCAGAGCAGCGTCCTCCTCCATTTCCCACTCAGTTGGGTCAAAGCCTGCGTCCTTCCACTGCTGTTTCACTTCGTCCAGTTTGCCCAGGGCGAAGAGATTGTTGTAGATGGCGCGGCCCATAAGAAATTCTGCGGAGAAATAGCAGGCGCGTTTCTGTTCTTCTTTCTGTTTGCTGCTTGCCTCCCAAGCATCGGCAGCGTTTGCCATGATGCTTGCACAGAGGGCATTGTAACGCTGACGCACGGTGACGTTATTCAGCGCTTTTGCGTACTGAGCGCGGCTCATCAGCTCGCACTGTTCCATGATGTTCCACTGTTGCATATTGTTATGCTCCTTGTTGTTTGTATTGTTTTTTATTTATCTTTATTTTTCTTCTTTTTTGATTTCTGTTTTTGTTTCTTTTATTTTTTCTGTATTTCTGAAATAAAGTTTTGTCAGTTTTTTAATTTTTGCAGCCAGCTCACCGCTCAGCTGATTTGGCTTCATGCGCCAGTTCCAGTTATTTTCCGCGGGGCCCGGCATATTCATTCGACAGGACTGCGGCAGGTCAAGGAAGTCCTGCATCTGCGCCATAGCAAGCTCTGCGGCAGAGCCCCAGGCGGAACGCACCAGTGCCCAGCTGATGTCCTCGCTGCCCTTGATGTTCAGGTAGTCGCAGACAAATTCTCTGTCACTCTCGCTGATGCTGTCGAACCAGCCCCTTGCGGTGTTGTTGTCGTGGGTACCGGTGTAAACCACGGTGCTGCCTACGCAATTATGCGGCAGATAGCTGCTCTCATTGTTCGGGTCGAAGGCAAACTGCAGGATCTTCATACCCGGGAAGGCGGTCTCTTTCAGCAGAGCCCGAACCTCATCGGTGATGACGCCCAAGTCCTCGGCGATGACATCCAGTTTACCCAGCTTCTCCTCCAGTGCGTGGAAGAGCTTCATGCCCGGACCCGGCATCCATTTGCCGTTCTCGGCGGTTTTGTCGCCGGCAGGTACGGCAAAATAGCTCTCCAGACCACGGAAATGGTCAATACGGACTTTATCGTAGAGTTTACGGTTGGTTTCCATGCGGCGGATCCACCACTGATAGCCGTCTTTCTCCATAGCCTCCCAGTCATAAAGTGGGTTGCCCCAAAGCTGACCGGTAGCAGAGAATGCATCCGGCGGTACGCCTGCCACAGCAGACGGATGTCCTTTCTCGTCCAGCTGGAACTGCTTCGGCTCTGCCCAGGTATCGGAGCTGTCAGCCGCAGTGTAGATTGGAATATCACCAATCAGCTCCACGCCTTTTTTGTTGGCGTAGCGTTTGAGATATTTCCACTGTTCATCAAATTTATACTGCAGGAATTTATGGAAGGCCACTTCCTCTGCGTGTTCTTCTTTGGCTTTGGCGAGAGCTTCTTCCTCTCTCTGTGCCAGCTCGGCAGGCCACTGCTGCCATGGGCATTTGTAGAAACTCTTCAGCGCCATATAGAGAGCGTAGTCCTCCAGCCACTGCTCATTGTCCTTGCAGAAGCTGTCGTAGTAACGGTTTGGCTCGAAGTTGGCGAAGGCTTTTTTCAGCAGAGGCAGACGCTGTGCGATGATGCGAGAGAAGTCTACCTTCTCCTCGTCGCTGCCCCAGTCACCCTCGCAGTCTGCTTCGCTCAGCAGACCGTCTTTCACCAGCAGCTCCAAATCGATAAAGAAAGGATTGCACGCAAAGACACTGCTGCTCTGGTAGGGGGAGTTGCCAAAATCCGTCGGGCCCATCGGCAGCACCTGCCAATAGCTCTGAGCGGACTGTTCCAGGAAATCAACAAAATCATAAGCCGCCTGTCCGAAGGTACCGATGCCGTATTTGCTCGGCAGGCTGCTGATATGCATTAAAATACCACTTTTTCTACTCATAGGTTTCCCTCCTGTCGCATACAAATATACACTATTTTCACGAATTTGTATAGCTTGTCGGAAAATGTCCGGAACAAATACTATCAATTTGTATAAATAATTCGTTCACTTTTGCTTTTATTTACAAAGTTTCACAAGAAGTGCAACTTTCTTCTCTGTTTTGCGTTACTATATGATTGAAAGGGCTCATTCGAAAGCGACAAAAACACTCAACATAAATGGAGGCGATACCATGAAACGTAATCTTTGGAATGTTAGTTTAGCGCTGGCTCTGGCGCTGTCTATGCTGCTCAGCGGCTGCGGCGCATCCAGCTCAATGACCGGAAGCTCCAACCAGAAAGCTGAATCCATGATGTCAGCACCGATGGCACCATCCGCTCCGGCAGAAACCCCAATGGAAAACGGCTTCGGCTACTATGATACCGATGTGGAAGAAGTGGAGACAGAAGAAGCTGTCACTACCACAACTTCCGAGTCGTCTGCCGATCCTCTGGCCGGCAAAAACATCAAACTGATTTGGACCGCTGACCTGAACGTGGAGACTCTGGACTTCGACAACATGATCACTGCCATGAATCAGTCCATCGCAGACTTCGGCGGTTATGTGGAAAGCTCCTATGTAGAAGGCGGCGAACGCCTCTCCGGCCGCGTCAACAACCGCTACGGTAACTTCACCGTCCGCATTCCTGCAGCCAAGCTGGACGAGTTCCTGACTCAGATGGGAACCATCGCCAATGTGACCTCCAAGAGCAAATCCTCCGAGAATATCACACTGGAGTATGCTGACAACGAGGCCCGCAAGGCAACTCTGCAGCTGGAAGAAAAGAAACTGATGGAACTGCTGGAGCAGGCCACCATTCTGGAGGACATCATCACTCTGGAATCCCGTCTCTCCGAAGTGCATTATCAGCTGGACGGCTACTCCTCCACTCTGAGAAAGTATGACGATCTGGTGGACTTCAGCACCGTACATATCTCCGTTTCCGAAGTGAAGAAGATGACCGAAGTGAAGGCAGAAACCCTGGGCGAACGCATTAGCGCCGGCTTCAGCGACTCCATCTACGAGCTGAAGGTATTCGGTGAAGATCTCATCGTCTTCCTGGTTGCCCGCAGCCCGATCCTGCTGGTATGGGCTATCGTCATCGCAGTCATCGTGCTCATCGTCCGCGCTCTGCTGAAACGAAAAGCAAGCAAACCGCGCAAAGAGCGCAAGCTGCCAGAGCCTCCGACTTATAATCAGCCGAAAGCTCCTGAAAACAAAGCAGAAAACAAAAACGAATAAGCCTTAACAAAAAAGCCCCGCATGTCGGGGCTTTTTCCATTCTATGTCTTGCAATTTCTGCTATATCCTTTTATAATAGTACTATTCATTTTTATCCGATAGGGGGAAATTTTTTATGGGTATTTTAGGTTTTTCTGACCTCCTTGCCATTCTGGCTGCAGCTTCTCCGCTGCTGAAGCTCCTGCTGGCTCTGGTGGTCTTCGTGCTCTTCTGGGCGCTGAAAAAACCGCTGACCAATCTGGTCTCCAAAGTTCTGTTCCGTCTGCTGAATCTGAAAAAACAGTGGATCAGCAAGGAAAAACTGAACCATGCTCTGGTTCCTTGCCACTCTGTCTTTGCTCTGCTGGGCGCTTACATCGCGCTGGACATCATGGGCTGGGCTGACAACGCACTGGTTCTCCATGCTGTTCGTATCGCAGTCATCGGTCTGGTTGCATGGATCCTGGTTCGCTTCTGGGATGTCTGCGCTGATCTGTTGCTGGATGCCAACGACTTCATGGGCAAACAGCTGAACCTGAACCTGAGCAAAACTCTCATGTCCTTCGTTCGTATGGCTGTGAAAGTCGTCCTCATCGTCTTTGCCGCTCTGGCTATCGTAGCTGAAACCGGCACCGACGTTACCGCCCTCATCACCGGTCTCGGTCTCGGTGGTCTGACCTTCGCTCTGGCTGCACAGGATACCGCATCCAACCTCTTTGCCGGCGTTGTGATCCTGCTGGATCACCCATTCGACGTGGATGACTACATCGAAACTCCGGACGTGGTTGGTACTGTTGAGGAAATCACCTTCCGCAGCACCCGCCTGCGCACCCTGACCAACACTCAGGTCATCGTTCCAAACAACGTGCTCACCAGCAAACCGATCACCAACTGGAGCCGCCTGCAGAAACGCCGCGTGGCTTTCACCATCGGTCTCGAATACGGCACCACCAGCGACAAAATGCAGCGCTGCGTTGAACGCATCACCGAAATGCTGAACAACAGCGAAGAAGTTGTTCCGGAGAGCGCCTGCGTCAATTTCGATGCGTTCGCTGATTCCAGCCTGAACATCAGCATCGTGTACTACACCAAAGAAGTGGCTCTTGCTCCTCACCTGAAGATCAAAGAAGCTCTGAACCTGAACGTCATGGCTATCGTGGAAGAAGAAGGCTGCTCCTTCGCTTACCCAACTCAGACCCTGCACATTCAGAAAGACTAATACACAACAAAAAGCCCGCCAAATGGCGGGCTTTTTCAATGCCTTTTCTTATTGAAGAGCTGCTTTCTCCGTCAGCTCTCGTCTTTTTCTGCGAGGCTTCTTCATTTTGTAAAGTTCCTCGGTTGCCAGACGAGCTTTGGTTACGGAGATATTCTCTTTCGGGAAGCAGAAATAGGAGAACTCATTGTCACCAATACCGATGACGTCGCCGATCTCGTACCAATAGTAGTCGGAGTACAGAGTGTGGGAGAAGGTCGCAGACTGAGTGTAATCCAGTGCTCCGTCGGCGCCAAGCAAGCGGAAGCCGTCCAGAGAATGGGTCAGGCGACCGTCGCCGATCATGCACACACCATCCAGATTGACCTGAATGGCGATTTCCACGTCGGTATCCAGATGATATGTTCCGTTTTCCAGTTCTTCGCGCACACAGTCCCTCTGCCACTGATACCAGTCCGGAATGTGGGCATATTCGGTATTGCCGTCGTCTGCCGCCAACTGGCCGTACTCATCCATGGTCCACTGCTTGCCGCAGGCATGACAGCACAGGTGGATCCCCTTGCCCTCCATCCGGTTTTCCACGCCGCAGTGTGGGCATTTGTAGAGAATTCTGTGCAGACCATCTGCACGGAAAGGCACATCAATGGAGATTTTGTTGTCCCTCTGCCATGCAAAGTTGTCGAAGGAGAAGGATTCCTCCAGCAGGGCATCCAATTCCGCCACAGATTTTTCTTTCAGTTCCTCCGGAGTGGCGATGCACTTCACATGAGCGCTGACTTTCACATCGCGAATCTGCAGCATATTGTACAGCGGGTCACGATGGAAAGCACCCTGCGTGATAACGGTAACCACCGGCACGCCCAGGCGTTTCATCAGGATTCCCAGACCTCGTGGCATTGTGGTCGCACGGCCGTCAAAGGAATAGCCCGCCTCCGGATACATCAGCACACTGCTTTTGTTTTCCTTCAGCATATATTCGATATCGCGGATCAAGGACATATCCGTCACAAATTTGTGGGTCGGTGTGCAGCCCAACAGGCGCATCAGCTTGCCCAAGATACCGGTCATGGCGTCCACGGAAGTGACGATGCCCATTTTTCTTGGATAGAAGATACCGTAAGCCAGCTTCATGTCCGTGAAACTGGAATGGTTCATCAGAATCAGGCAAGGTTGGTCTTTCACCAGCTCCATACGCTCCGTTGTGTAGCTGAATTTTGTTTTCCATAGGGTCGGCGCCACCGCAACACGAACGATCGTCGCCAGCCAGCCCTGTGGCTTCATTGGCTTTTTGTGCTGAAGTCTTGGCAGTTTCAGCACGTCTTCATAAGACATTTTCTTTGTATTGATTTTCATTATTGCGTCCCCTCATAAGCAAAAATGATAACACACTCAGTTACTGTATTGAATTAAATTTCCGGCTTCGCTCAAATCCTTGCAGATCCCTGCGGAAAGCATACCGTACAGTGCTGCACCAACAGCTGCTTCCTCCGTGTGACAAGGAATTTTTATCGGACAGCCAAAGACTCTCTCCGCTGTCTCTGCCAAAGCCTGATTTTTTCGAATACCGTTGCCGGAACCGACAATGCCGCTGATCTCCACGTTCATCGTCCGATACAGATCATGCAGTTCTTTGATCATGCCTTCCAGCACACCCTTTGTCAGCGCTGACGGCGTGAAGTTCTCTGTGGAAATATCCCGGATACTTCCGCGGAGTGTTTTATCTGCACGAGTGCCCTCAAAGCGGGTATCCACGTTGAGAGGCTTCCCTTCCTGCCGCAGAAGTTCCGCCATCAGTGCGTAAACCGTCCGGTCATCCACATTCGTCACCATGGATAAGAGTGACTTGTAGAAGTCTTTGAGCACGGCGTAGGCTCTGCCGCCGCAAAGGGCCGCGCCTACCGCCAGATATTTTCCCTCAAAGTATGGGCGGATCTCAATCTGTTCGCCCGCTTCCGCTTTGTCGCAGATGACAGAAACCTGACTGCCTGTGCCGATGTTGATAAGCGCTTCCTTGCCGCCGGAAAGGCTGGACAACACACTGGCCTGATTATCCCCAATCGCCGCACTGACGGGGATATTTTTGTAATTTCCAACAAGTCGATAGCCGTCCACGATTTCTATGCTGCTGTCGCAGGTAAAGCGTCTCTCTTTTAGGTCAAACAGACCGAAGCTTGCCGCATCGGTGCTGTGTACCAGCGGTTTTGTCAGTCCACAGAGCCGCATAACAAAGTAGTCCTGGATGGTGCAGAAGCTGACTGCATTCCTCGGAACCAGCTTATTGTGTCTGTTGTAGAAGTCGGTCACATGTCCGTAGCCGCTGCTGCAGCCCAGATAGTCAGCATAGGTCGTGTCGCCAAAAGCTTGGTTTCCCCGACCATCCTGCCAGGTATAAAGAGGGCTGAGATGATTTCCCTTATCGTCTACATAGACGATGCCGTGCATCTGTCCCGTTACACCGATGACCTGCGTTTCCTCAGAAATCAAGCTATCCAGAATGTCTGTGGCGATACCGATGATTTTATCCACCGACTGGATTTTTTCCCACGGGGCAGAGCCTTCGAGAAAGGCCTCACTGTCCTTGGTAATCGAGCGGAGCAGCTCGCCTGTCTTTGTATCAATCACAACGCCGCAAATGCTCGTCGTTCCGATGTCGATACCGATTGCATTGGGTCTCATCGCTTTCCTCCTTTCGTCAGTTTGCTGCTTCCATTATAGCATAGAACGGTGTTTCATACAACGAAGCTACCACTCACCGAGATAACGTTTCAAGTCCAGATAGACACCGGCTGTCCAGCCCAGCATTGGCGGCATTTCGTACTCGTCATTGACCTGAATGGAGCCGTCGGTGACGTTGTATTTTTCCCAGAGCGTTCCTGTTGCTTCAAAAATCCGCTCCATTGTGGCAACGTATTTTTTCGCGATGCGCTGTGCGTCCTCAACGTAGCCGTAATGGTCCAAGCCGTGCACCACCAGATAGTGCAGCGGAGCCCAGCCGTTGGGATAGTCCCACTGATAAACCGCATCACGCTCGCCTTTTTCACAGACAGCAAGTCCAAAGGCTTCTTCGATGCGATGGAGATTCTTACGCAGGGATTCCGCCTGCTCCTTGGTAGCTGCTTTCGCCCACAGAGGATAGAAGGAAGCACAAGAGAAAATATTGCTGTGTTTTTTTGTCTTGCAGTTGTAATCAAGAAAAACAGTACCGTCATAGAGCAGGGTTCGAATGCCCTGCAGGCGAACCTGTGCCCGCTTCTGCCACAAAGCTTCTTCTCCGTTGTTCAGTTCAGAAGCGAAATATGCCATGTTATTTTCCATGGCGTAGAGGATGCTGTTCAAATCAACATAGGCAAAGCTTGTCTGCTGACCATCGCAGCGTGGGTTGAAGTCCCAACCGCTTTCCGCGTCACTCATGTAGTTCTCGACTAAATCTTCATCTGTGCGGTCGGAAAGGTCTTTGCCGCTCAGGCGATTGCGTATCATCTGCGCATAGCGCTCAATGCGGCCGTTTTCCATGTTATAGCCATAGCGGGACAGTCTGCAGTCTGTGCTGCGGCGCTCCTGCCAGAAACAGTACTCCTTACACAGAACCGCATAGGCGTTTTCCAGCCAGTCCTTGTCCTGCTCGATGGCGTACACATCCTTCACCATCTCTGACAGCAGTGGCGGCTGAGAGCGTCCCAACAACCCCCGATGGCTGCCATTGGGCATGTAACCAAACTGTTCCACCAACCAGAGCATATTATCAACGGTGCTTTTCACCAGCTTCTCTCTGCCGCAGAGCAGCAGACCTTTCGCTGTGAAGAAGCTGTCCCAGTAGTACAATTCCTGAAACATTCCCTCCATGCAGGGAACATAATACTCATAAGGGAGGCCGATCATGCCGTCCTTGCCTTCCCGCTCCATACGAACGGTATCGTCCCAGTGTTCTTGAATATATCGCAGCAGTTCCATTGTTCCACCTCACAGTGATAGGCATTTTTGTATTGTTTTCTTCAATGTAGCACGATAGGAAAAGAAAGTCAAATGAAAAAAAACCTGCGGTCATTTGATATTAAAATTGATCCGGATTTTCCTCGGAACCATCGAAAAAATCCCCGTATGAAAAATCATACAGGGATTTTTTCTTAAGGGATCGTCGAATTTGTATCGAGTACAAGAAAGATTCGCTGAAAGTACTATTTGAGGGAGCTGCCGCAATACTCACAGCTGCCGTTGGCATCCGGAGTTGTTGTTGCCCCGCAGTATGGACAAGTCACCGCTGCTGCCGGACTTGCGGAAACCACAGGTTCTGCAGAAACTGCTTCCGCTTTCGCTTTCACCGGTCTGTTCAGCATAGCTTCTCTGATTTCTTCTGCCAGTGCATTATAACGACGGTATGTTGCATTCAGCTCCGGATTGATGCCGGAACCGCGGCTTTCAATGGTAATGTCGTCATCATTCAGCTTAAACTGAATATCGTCGATATATGGATGATTGACATACAGACAAATATAGAAATCGTAGTCATAAGAGTAGCGAGGCGGATTGTAGCTGACCTCATTTCCGTCGGCATCCTCACGCATCACTTCTGTGCGGCCTTCTCGAATATCAATCTCACAGTTGGTGATGGCATCCAGAGAGATCACATCAGGGTTTCCATTCTTCGGGTCCTGTGCAGACGTTACCATGAAGTTTCCCTTCTGCTCATCCACATAGATTTTGGTATCTTCACCGTAGATCCTGTTGATATGGAAAGCCTGCACCTCGTTTTTGTTGGCTTCACGCAGCTCCAGCTGTTTACGGATCTCTTCCACTGTGGAGTGGCGTCTGCCATCAAACCAAGGGGACAGTTTTGCGGCACAATCCTTGCAAAGATTGCCGTCCTCCAGCTTGCGATTGCCCAACAGGCCGATCTCACCGCCGCAGATATCACAGTTTTTCTTTTTGAATAAGTTATCGAACAAGCCCATAATTCAATCTCCTTTCTCTTAGTAAACGACCAGTCTCTGTTCGCCGGATACGCGGATCAGTTCACGGGTGCTGAAGTATTCTTCCAGAACATCGGTGCTCTTGGTTGCAACCACTTTTGGTCTGCGGTATGCAGAAACTTCTTCTAAGGTAACACCCATGAATTCTTCGATGCTGCCCAGATGGAAGCTTGGAATACCCACAGAGAAGCGATCCTCATCCTGTACCTCATAACCATTGACGGACAGACTGATCAGTTCCTGTTTTTCGTAGTCAAATTCCAGTCGAACGCCGCGGGAAAGCTGATAGAACTCTGTCAGACCCTCCAGAGAACCTTTGCGGAGAATGTGTTTTGCCATTCGGCGCAGCTGCTCGCCATTGACAAAGATGCGATAGATCTCATCGTTATACGGGAAGACCTGCAGCAGATCCTGATAGCGCACGATCGGGCCCAGCTCTTCGCCGCGGATGCTACCGGAACCGACAAACATGATGTCCAGATTCAATGCATCTTTGAAGGCATCGGCGAAGAGTTTACCCAGCTGGGTTTCTTCTTCTCGTTTTGGATGGGTGTAACGGCTTGCCAGACGTGTCACAACGCGACCGTATTTCTTATCGGTTTGATTCTTGTATTTGGTAATGACCTCTTCCAGCTGATGATCTCGTGGGCAGTAGTCATCGTCGATCGGGATCAGCTGCCATTCGTAGCTGTCGATGCAGTTATTATCGGTGTCAACCATAATGTCAAAACGACCGATCTGAGAGGTACCGTAAGCAGCCTGTACGATAGGGATTCCGGCTACTACTTCCGGTTTTTCAAGGAGAGTATGGCTGTGTCCGCCGATGATCAAATCAACGCCCCAGCGTGGGTCCAGAATTTCTGCCAGCTGTTTATCGGATTCAAAGCCGATGTGGGTCAGCAGAACAGTAAAGTCGATATCCTCTGTCTGATAAGCGTTGCAGATTTTGCCTACCTCTTCTGCGGCTTCGTGAATATCCACGATGGAACCGATCAGCTTGTCCTGACGAGCAGAGCTGAGAACCTCTTCAGTCAGGATACCGATGAACAGGATCTTCATGCCATCTACATTCAAAATAATGTGAGAATTGAAGAGACGGACATGATTGGTGGTCAGATACATATTGGCATTGATGATCGGGAAGGTCGCACATTTTTCAATGAAAAGCAGGTGTGCGATACCATAGTCGATCTCATGGTTGCCCAAGGTAACAACATCCGGCGCAAGCATGTTCATGATCTCGATGGTGGAGATGCCCTTGTATTCACTGTCGATCAGAGAACCGCGGAACATATCACCGGATACAGCATAAATGACATTGGGTTCTTCGTGACGGACTTTATCAATATAACCGGACAGCATGGAGATACCACCCAGAAGCTCCTGATCCACCTCTTTTGCAAGGAAATCGCCGTGCAGATCATTGGAGTGAAGGAGCGTTATTTTTTTCAGGTTTTTCATAAAGTTTCCCCTTTCTGTCATCTATTCCCGAATCAGTGTAATGCGTCCATCCAGTGTCTGATCGATGTTCTGGTGACGGGACAAGTATTCTTCCAGAATCGATCGAGCTGATGTAGCCACTACTTTCGATGGATATTGTTCCTCAATTTCCTGTACCGGGAAGTTGAAATATTTTTCAAAACTGTTGTACTGATATTTCTGCAAGCCAATGCGCAGCATTGTTTCGTCGCTCAGCGCTTCGCCTTGGTAGCTCAAATCCATTTTCCCTTTGGAAATATCGTAAGTAATGCGTAAATCACGGGAAATCTGGAAGAAGCCGCTGTGCGCTCCCTGCCAAACCTCATCACGGAACACATAAGCCATCATACTCTTCAGCTGTTTTCCGCTGACAGTCAGCATACGAATGTCCTCATCGTAAGGGAAGCAATCCACCAAATCAGCATACTGCACCAAGGGTCCGAGTTTTTCCCGGCGGATACTGCCGGAAATCAGGAGCATCACATCCAGCGCAAGACTGTCTTTCAGAATATCAGCGAACAAATCGCCCAGTTCTGTTTCCCGATAGCGATCAGGATGGGTCAGTATGCGGCGCAGACGAGTGATCATCCGCATATATTTTTTATCCGTCAGCGATTTGTAAGAGTGCAGGATCTTCTCGATGGCTTCGTCATTGGGGCAATTTTCCGGACAAATGGGGATATATCTCCAGTGACAGTCATGGATACAGTTATTGTCGGTGTCGATGAGCAAATCAAAGCGACCGATTTGGTCGGTACCGATGCCCGCTTGAACGATGAGAATATCATTGACGCGGTAAGGTTCTTCAATGAAGGTATGGGAGTGCCCCCCGATGATCAAGTCCACGCCCCAAGCAGGATCCAACTGTTCCGCCAGCTGTTTATCCTCTTCAAAACCGATGTGAGTCAGCAGAACGGTCAAGTCAATATCCAGTGCATTGTAAGCGTTGCAGATTTTACCCACTTCTTCCGCTGCCTCGTGAATATCGAGGAATGTTCCGAGGATGCCCTCGTTTTTTGCCTGCCGCATGACGTTTTCCGTGATGATTCCGATGAACAGAATTTTCATTCCGTCTACTTCCAGAACAACGTGTGGACGGAACAGGCGCACCATATTGGATTTAATGTAGAGATTGGCATTGATGATGGGGAATTTTGCACATTTCTCCAGAAACAGAAGGTGAGCAATGCCGTAATCTGTCTCATGGTTTCCCAGGGTGACAACATCCGGAGCGATGGCGTTCATGATCTCAATGGTGCTGACGCCTTTGAATTCCGAGTCGATGACCGAGCCGCGGAACATATCGCCTGCGATGCAGTACAAAACATTTTCTTCCTCGTTCCTCACTTTATTGACGTAGCCGGACAGCAGGCTGACACCGCCACTCAGATTTTCATCTATTTTTTCAGCCAGAAAATCTCCGTGCATATCATTGGAATGAAGAAGCGTCAGTTTTTTATAAGTGCCCATTCAATCACCTCTTGAGACAGTAATTTCTGCAAAATCGCTTTATCCGAATGTGCGGGTGAAGTAAACGGTCGTTTCTTCCATGCCCGGCATAAGCGGATCGCCTTCCAGATGGATCACATCAAGACCATCCTCCACGATCCAATTTCTCAGGTTTACGACCATCACTAAGGACTCTGCTCCGCTGTCTGCCAGTTTGGAACCGTCAACCAAGGTCAATTCCATCATGATCTGCGGAGGGTCCATTGGAATATCGCTTTCGTAGAAAGTGCCCTCATAACGGGCAATGATATTATCATAATCCGTGCCGTACCAGAAAACGACCTGATTGCCGTTCTCCGTATAGAATTCCAGATTTGTGATCAGACTCTCTCCTGCATCGTTTGCCAGTGCATAGCTATCCCAGGTTCCTTCGACACTCGCTTCGTCCCAGTAGATGCTTTCGCCCATCATGTCAACATTCTGATACAGGTAGAAAGACATATCCAAAATGCCCTGATCTTCCGTCAGTGCCAGACGACCGTCCATACCACTGAGCGCAGGACTGAATTCAACGGAAGAACCGTCCGCATACTCGATGCTCACTGCGGTATTTGGAACGATCTCGCTGATATTGCCGCGGACTAAAAACGGCTGGCAGTCTGTACTGTGGAACAGTTCGTCACCGACGGATACCGCTCCGTCAGCGTCAAAATTCTGAGAATAAACGGAGATCTCTACTTCTGTTTGACGCGGAATAATGCAGTAAACTTCTCCGCCATCCTGTTCGATGATGCATTCTGTTGGGAGATCGTTCAGGAAAGGATAAACATCCAGCAAGCCGTTTTCCTCAAACCATGCTCCATAACCATCCCCGAGAGGTCCTTCCGTATAGCCCAAATATGCAACCGCACAAGCTCTCTGAGAGTCCTCGATGATGTTGTAAAACTCATTCAGAATCTCATCCTGAACCTCAGGCTGTGCAGGCTCTTCCGGAGCCGGTGGTGTTGTGCTTTCCGCCGGCTTAGACGGAGTAGCTGCAGGAGTTTCCATATTTACATTTGGAATGACGGGGATCTTTTTTTCTTCTTCCTGTTTGCAGCCAACTGCTGTGAGCAATGCAGCCGCAAGCATCAAAGTGAGGGCACGTTTCATTGTATTTTTCATCTTCTTCACCTCAATATTGTACTGTAAAATCCTATTACTATTGATTATATCGGCCAAGTCAGCCTCTGTCCCCACCCTGCGCGGCCTGCTTTCCAAAAGGAAAGACCCACCCTTTCCGTAAAAAGGGTGGGAAATCGGGTAGGAAACAATAAAAAAGGGTGAGAAAAAGAAAAAAGCGACGTCTGTATCCTGCAAACGTCGCTTTGAAAGGAAGGATATTCCTCTTTTTATGTTACACGATCACCGCCGAGCTGCTGCCTGACTTGCTCTTTGTGACGATAATTTGTCGGTCGATGCGGTCTTTCAGTTCCGCAACATGGGAGATGATACCGACCAGACGATGACCTTCCGTAAGGCCTGCCAGGGTATTGTAGGCTTTGCTCAATGCTTCGGAGTCCAACGAGCCGAAGCCTTCATCCACAAAGAGAGTGTCCAGTCGGATTCCCGTGGACATCTGCACCTCGTCGGAAAGCCCCAGCGCTAAAGCCAGCGACGCAAGGAAAGCCTCGCCGCCAGATAACGTATTGACGCTACGCTCGGTGGCATTGATGTGGTCTACGATATCCAGTTCCAGACCGCTCTTGCCGCGATTGTCAGCTGCGGTGCGGCGGCGTTTCAGATCGTACTGACCGCCCGACATCTTCTGCAGACGCAGATTTGCCCGCTGAAGAATACGGTCAAAATAGGTGGCCTGAATATACGCTTCCAGTGTGATTTTTTCTTTGCCGCTGACACTGCCGTTGGCAGTATCGGAAAGTGCTTTCATCCACGCATAGCTTTGTTCCAGCTTCTCCATTTTTTCCGCCTGTTTGGAAATATGTTCGCGGGCAGTTTCGTTGGTCGTCATGCGGGTGTGCACATCTTTTTGCCGTTTGACAATGGCAAGCTTTTGTATTTTCAGCTCATTGACCTTGCTCTCCAACTGTGCGAAATCGACATCTGTACCGCTGTCCAGCTGTTTTTTCAGCTCCAGAATGGCGGCCCGGGTCGCAGTCAAGGCTTCTTTGCCCCGATTATAAGACGCCTCCGCAGCTTCCTGCGCCTGTTTCAGCTCGGTGTATTTGTTCTGCAGCTGCTTCTTTTCAGCCTCTGCGGCGCTTTTATTGGCGTAGGAGAGCTTTCCTCGCAGTTCTCTGCTTTGCTCATCCAACGCTTTCGCTGCCGCCGTCAGCTCGGCGATTTGCTTATCGGCAGCATTCAGGGTTTGTTTTGCTGTTTCCAGAGCCTTTTCCTTGTTTGGAAGCAGCACAGCCAATTCGTTTTTGCGTTTCAGCTTCTGTTCCGCTGCCGTAAGCTGTCGTTCCAAGTCACTGATGTGTGCCGCCAATTCGTCCTGCTTCCGCTGTGCATTTTCTTTTGCAGTATCCAAAGTAACCCCCGGCATCAGGCTTTCCATCTGCTCGCGGATTTTCCCCTCCAGAGCGATAACGAGACCGTTTTGTTCTCCGGCGGCGCTGCTGGCTTGATTGGTTTTATTCTGCGCCTGCTCGTAGTCCTGCTTTGCTTTCCGCACTGCTTCTTCCGTCGGGACCTCGGCAGGCAGCTGTGCCGGAGACGGATGGCTCAGTGAACCGCAGACCGGACAAGGTACGCCTTCGCTGAGAGTCTGCGCCAGAATACCTGCCTGTGCATCGAGGAAGGCTTTGTTTTTCTTGTCGTAGCTTTGTTTCAGCTGCTCGGAGATGCTGACAGCGCTGCGATAAGTTTCCTGCCTTTTGGACAGTTCCCAACGCTGTCGCTCCAGAATGCCGCAATTTCCGATAAATTTACGGAATTTCTCCTGCAAATCAAAGAAACGCTGTTTCTGTGCGGATACTTTCTCCTTCTCCGCCCCTGCATCCTCCAAGCTCTCCTGTTCTGTTTTCAGCGCACTGATTTCCCGCGCCAAAAGCTCCGCTTGCTGCAGGGCACTTTTCTTTGCACCCTCTGCAGTCGTCAGCTGATTTGCTGTGACTAACAACAGCTTGGCCTTGCTGTCCAGTTCATCATAATCGGGCAGAGACAGTTCGATTTTGGTCACGCTTTCCCGCAAAGCATCCTGCTGTGGAAGAGTTTCCTCTGCGGCTTTTCGCTTCGTTCCCGCCTGCACGAACAAGTCGATCAGCTGTTTTTCTTCCGCATTTTTTGCGCTGAGAGCCTGTTTGAGCTGGACGCGCTTCTGCGCCTCGGTCAGCTGCACAGTCAGGGTGCTGATCTCCTCATCGACCCTGTTCGATTGCCCCGTCAAAACCTGCTCCTGCTTTCTGTCCTCGGAGAGCAGGCTGTTCATCAGTTCCATAACCGCCGCTGTCGGCAGCTCCCCTGCCTTGGCTCTGCTTGCCTCCGGAGAAAACAGAGAATCCTCCTCGCAGAGAATACCGCTCATATATTGCTTGATGCTGAGAGCCGCCTGATCTCGCTGCGTTTTTAATTCAGCAGCTTTGACTTTCAGCTCATCCTGCAGCTGTTCATAAAAATGCGTGCCGAAAATATCGCGGAAGATTTTCTGGCGTGTTGCCGTATCCGCCTGCAAAAGGCGACGGAAATCGCCCTGTGAGATCATGGCGATTTGAGAGAACTGCTCTCTTGTCAAGCCGATGATTTCCCGAATGGCTTTGTCTACGTCCTTCAGTTTGCTGACACTGTGACCGTCAGGGTAGGTCAAAACAGCCTCCGCGCTCTGTTTGGTGGTGCCGCTGCCTCTCGTTTTGGCACGTTCATATTCCGGGTTGCGGCGGACGGTGTATTCTTTACCGTCGTAAGCAAAGCACAGTTCCACATAGGTCGGTTCCTCCGCCTTTGCGTATTTGGAGCGCAGCATGGAAGCACTGCGGTTATCGCCGCTGGCCTCTCCAAAGAGGGCAAATGTGATGGCATCAAAAATAGTTGTCTTGCCGGCACCTGTATCACCGGTGATGAGATACAGGCCGCTGTGGCCCAAGCTGTCAAAATCCAGTGTCTGAACCCCTGCATACGGGCCGAAACCGGCGATGGTCAATTTCAGTGGTCTCATGAGTTTTCCTCCCGGATCCGTTCAATCAGTTCCTGCGTAAAGCGACGCTGTTCCTCGCTCATGGGCTGATTGTTTTGGCTGCTGTACAGCTCTTCAAACAGCTCCAGCGGCGATTTTCTCTGGACATCCTCCGCATCGCTGACGATTTGTGTGCTGCGGGTGCGGGTGTTGTCGTAGGTCAGCTTCATCATGTTGGGATAGATGGCGCGCAGACGACCCACCGCTTCCATCACATCTTCCTCATCGGTCAGGATGATATGGAGATAGTCATCGCAAACTTCGTTTTCGTAGAAGGATTTGCTGCTCAGCTCCGCGAAACTTCCACGGATGCTGCGCAGGTCATGCTTCGGTCGTAATGGTCGCAGCTGCAGCTGCAGTTCTCCCTTTGCACCCAGTTCAACCACGGTCACACTCTTCAGATGCTTTTCCTCGGAGAAGGAATATTTCAGAGGTGTGCCGCAGTAGCGGATGCGATTGGAGCCGATGTTCTGCGGGCCGTGGATATGCCCCAGCGCTACATAGTCGAAGCGTTCAAACACGGCGGCATCCACATTGTCGCTGCCGCCTACGCTGATTTCCTCCGATTCGCAGGTAGTGGAACCTGTGACAAATTGATGGGTCAGCAGGACATTGCGTCCGCTGAAATCAATATCCATCTGCTCGATGGCGACGCGGCAGGCGTCCGTATAGCTTTCGATGGACTCATCCGGGTAGAAGCGTTTCACGTGCAGCGGCTTGATAAAAGGCAGCAGCCAGAACGTCACAGTGCCCTGCTCATCGCTCAAAGTAACAGAGTCCATCTTGCCGTTATAAACCGAGGAAATATGAATGCCGCTGCTCTCCATCAGGCGTTTGCCGAAGGCGAGGCGCTCCGGGCTGTCGTGGTTGCCGCTGATGATAAGCACCTGCAGCTTCCGCTTTGCCAGACGGCAGAGGAAATCATCAAAGAGGGTCACCGCTTCTGCGGATGGGACTGTTTTATCATAGACGTCGCCGGAAATCAACACGGCGGCGGGATGTTCTTCATCGATGATCTGCAAAATCTGCAGCAGAATGTACTCCTGATCGTCGATCATGGAGACCTCATTGACACGCTTGCCGATGTGCAGGTCAGATAAGTGGATCAGCTTCATGGGAAACCTCCAAACTGTTTTTCTTATGTTCTATTATAGCAAAGATGAGGAGCAGGAAGCAACGGAAACAAGACGAATAAAAGCGGCCTGCTCTGATTCTGCAAGCCGCCTTTTATTATATTCATAACAGTAAGATCAAGGCCTTACTGCGCACTCTCCATCTGCGTATGGAAGATGTCCTGGATCTCTATTAGCAATTCAGGAAAACCTGCCGGATAACAGTTATACGCATTCACCGTTACCGTGCTGCCGTCAGACAGTTCAAAATAAAGTTCATAGCGATCTCCGCTGTCTAAAGTATTTCCTTTGGACACAGAGCGATCAAAGCCATCCCAACGCAAGGCGCCATATTGGCTGATAACGCCTTCGATATCCTGCAGAAGTCCGCTGTCATTAACAGTATGCAGCTGTGCCTTTTCACCCTCCATAACACGATCGAATCCATCAATATATGGCGAAATTTTCGTATCCTGCTGAACAAATTCCAACGGAGAGCGATCTGTCATTTTTAGACAAATCCCCTGTTCCGTCGTCTTCAGGATGTAATATGGCTCCATCGCCATCCCCTCATGATGGAGAAATAATGCTGTCAGATTTACACCCTCTTGCAATGGAACCGGATGGATCTCAGCATATGGATCCTGCTCACTGCAGGCGCAGAAACAGGAAAGCAACATCGAAATCAAGCTCACCAACACCACCGCCTTTATCAGAAATGTTTTCTGTGTCATTTTATGACCTCCTCTTTGCTGCTCTACTTGATAAACCAGAGCTGATAGTTGTCAGACTCCCGATTGAGAAGAAGCCAGCATTCCGGGCTGCCCTGTTCCTTACCGCTGTAACAGGAGAGATAGAATCTGCTGCCGTCCTCACATTCCAGACGGTAGCTATGAATCGTATCCACATACCAGCGGAATCGCAATTCCTCTTCCCTGTTATCAAAGTCAATGATGGTACCTGTGCCATCGGCATTGATATACAGAGCCGCCTGTTCCACATCGTCATTCCGTGGATCGATCCACGGGTGGAAGTGCGGATTTGCATCGTATGGATTGATCGACAGGTATGCCATGTGCTCGCCGACTACCAATTCCTCACTGAGATTTGACAAGCTTAAAACATCCACATCCGGCATCATCTTATCCCAGCGGCGAGGCAGACCGTTGGCAGCCGCTTCAAATTTCACACCACCCTGATCGACAAACTCTCCATACTCATTCGGGCCGTAAAAATGGGTAGGGTCATTATAATCATCGAGATACATCATAGTTGGGTCCGTCAGCAAAGAGAAGCTGTGACGATTTTCCCCGTATTCCACCATGTGTAAGCTGGCATCAAGACGACCGATCGGATGAATGATACCGTCGTTCACGGTATAAGCCCAGAAATCACCCAGGAAACTGCTGCAGCAGCTGAGATAGATCAGATTTTCTCCCTCTGCTGTCCGCACATAATACGGGATCACGCGGTAACCCAGAAAATCCTGCTCATAGTAAGAGTCTGCCGTGTAGAGACCCATATTGGAGCAGAAGCCCAATCCGTCGTCCCCCAAAACCACAGCGATCAGCTCTTCGCAGTCTTCATCGCCATCCAAATCGGTAAAGAATGTGGAGCTTTTACCCAGTTCCACTATGTAGCTGTCGGGGATATTCTGATACTTTTTCTGGAATAAGTTCGGATATTTCGCAAAAGGTACTGTTACAACGATCATACCGTATTCCTGTTCCGCAATTTCGTTTGGATTAAAGAACATGGTCACGCCGTTGTAATCCAACGTCCAGGAATAATACTCTTCCTCGTTGTGCTCAAAAAACAAGGAGATCGCATTCTCGCTGTAAAGTTCGCCGGTCCACATACCGCCCTGCAGTTCTGCTTCAACGGCAGATACAAAGTCAGCTTTGTCTGTAATAACATCGGACAGCTGCAGAGTTTCGCCGCTTCGGCTGTCGTAATTCATGCCGTAAACGGAGCGATAGGTTCCGATACCTGCAAAGTTGGCAGAAACGTCCATGGCAAGACTGAGAACAGTGCTGTCAGCTCGGCGCACCTGAAAATCGGTGCGGTCTATATAGGTTTCAAAGGTATTGGGGCGAGTGGGAACATCTTCTTCTGCATAAGCAACAAGCGCTTCAAACTCCATGACTGTGCTCTGCTCCATGGATTCACCCAATTCGTCCAGCACCTGAGCAAGCTGCGGGTAGCTTTCCCGCTCCTCCTCACGGAGGGTCACAAAAGTGCGGATGCTGTCCACCAGCATCACATCATAGTCGATGCTCCATTTATAGTTTTCCAGCAGTGTTTTTTCCAGCTGAAGAACAGACGGTTTTTCTTCTTGTTTCTGCGGTTCTTTTTGCGGCAGCTTGCCCGACAGGATCGCATCCAGCTTATCTGTCTTCTTGTACGGATTTTTCTCCTCCTGCTTGGAAGCAGAGCCTTTCAGTTCCTCCTCAAGGCGGCTTAGGTCAGGCATGCCCTTCGACGCACCGGAGCTTTCTGCAGGCGCTCCGCAGGCTGTCAGACACAGAGCCAACAGGATGCATAGGAATCGTTTCATATATCTTCTCCCTCCTGATAAAAAGAAAGAGGACAGATGTTCTGCCCTCTTTCCATCAGTTTTTGTTCATTCGACTTGAAATCGAGAAAACTATTTTCTGGATGTGCAAGCTACGCCAACTGCACAGCAAAGCAGCAGAGCCAGACCTGCGCCGCCGAAAGAGCCTGCACCGGTCTCAGGGTTGCCTTTTACTGCAGGTTCACTGCTGTAGGATGGAGCCGGATTATAGGTATTGGTGATGGTCCAATAGTTGCCGCGAAGATGTTCTACCACAGAGGTGTAACCTTCCGGAGTGTTGATCTCTACGATGGTGTATTCGCTGCCTTCGTCCATGCCTTCCCAAGTGTATTTCCAGTTCTTATCGGACACTTTACTTGCTTTGATGGCAACCGGTTTGCCGACCGTGTCGCCGTTTTCGATCAGCTGAACAAGAACTTCGCTTGGACGGATGCTCTCATTGTCGCCCACCCATTTTTTGCGAACGACGATGTCGATCTTGTCGTCCTCTTCCTCTTCGTAATCGTCGCTTGGGGTTGGGTTATTTGGGGCTGGATTAAAGCCACCCTGTGTTGGGCCATTGAAGCCTCCACCCCACTGACCAGGATCAAAAGTACCCGTATCATTAGCAAAAGCACTAACCCCAACTGTCAGCATAGCAACCAGCATCAGAACACTCAGTAACACGCTCAGATATTTTGCCCAGTTCTTTTTCATACAGTTCTCCCTCTTTCTCATTGAATTTCGGTCTGTCTTTGTGCTTTATCCGAAGCCAAGCTCCAGCCAGGCATCGCCCTCGGGGTCGTAGTAATAGCGGGTACCGTCTTCGGAGGCGGCATAGTAATATTCCGCTTCAAAGCGCCCCTCGTCGTACTGACCCATGGCGATCACATGACTGAAACTGCCCCGGAGTATCATCGTTTTTCCTGTGGAAGCAAGGACCAGACCTTCCTCCTCATGCATCTGAATTTCGTCCAGAACCACGAGAAGTTCCTTTGCTTCCTCGGAGCTGAAGTCCGACTTCTGCATCCCGCAGCCGCTCAGTAGAAGGGCCGCCAGCAGCAGAGCGAGCAAGCTCCGTTTTTTTATGTACTTCATCTGACCCCTCCTTGAACTCTTTATTTCAGCAGGTTGATCCCACCGATGAGAGGCAGGGCTTTTTTCTTACCCTGCAGAGCATTGATCAAACCCATCACGCCAAATACAAAAATGACAAGATTGATCACAATGAGGACCAGCGAAAGCAGAAGTGACAGAATCCCCAAGACTTCCACCAAACCGCTCAGCAAATTGGAAAGCACACTGAGCAGCATACTGCCGAGGAATAGGTTCAGCGCCTGATTCAAATGGAAGCGCGCAAAATCGTTGTTTCTTGCCACGATCAGCGGAATAATAATGAGCCAGCTGATATAGGCCAATGCTGCCATGCCCTTTTTTGGCTCCGCTTCGATCGGCACTGCTCCGCCCCGTGCATAAGTGTTTGTTTTGGGCTGAGCAGTTTGTGTATAGGATTGAGGTGCCTGATAGTTTGCTTGCTGCGAGGTCTGTTCTTGAATCGGCGTTGTCTGAACCGGTGGCTCACTTTGAACAGAAGGCTGCGGGATCGACTCCTGTTTTGCACCGCAGTGAGTACAGAATTTTGCACTCTCTGCGATCTGAGAACCACAGTATTCACAGAATTTCATGGAAATCCCTCCCGCCTTAAATCACGTCGTTGTTATCGAAAGGATCGCCGCATTCAGGACAGAATTTTGGAGGTACAGAGCCTTTTTCCGGTTCCCAACCGCATTTACTGCATTTATACTGTGGAGCAGCTGCCGGTTTCTTTGCACCGCATTCCGGACAGAATTTACCTTTGTTCACTGCACCGCACGCACAGGTCCAGCTGTCATCTGCAACCGGAGCAGGTTTTGGCTGACCACATTCCATGCAGAATTTACCGCTGTTTACGGCACCGCAGGAGCAAGTCCAGGTATCTTTCTGTACCGGTTCCGGTTTCTTAGAGCCACATTCCGGGCAGAATTTGCCTGTTACAATGTTGCCGCAGGAGCACTGCCAGCCCATTGCAGCTTCACCAGTCTCCATTTTACGCTGCACTTCCGGATTCACAACGCTCTGCTGTACCTGCTGAGCCTGCTGTTGCTGCTGACCCATGGAGTAGAGGTTCTGCATATTCATGCCGCCAGCGTTCTGAGCCATGTTCATGCCCATAAATGCCATTGCTGCACCACCTTCATTGGCTGCTGCGGTCTGCATTGCAGAAGCAGTTGCACCTGCGAGATGTGCTGCTGCACGGCTTGGATCCATGAACGCTGCATTACGCTGCATTTCTTTCAGCATTTTTTCGTCTTCTTCGGTTGCAGTGATGGAGGAGATCGCTACTTTACGAACCTCGATACCGCGGTCCTCGAACCATTCCTGCATCAGTTCTTTTTTCATTACGTCGGTCAGTTCTCTGGTGTGACCAACCACTGCGGAATAACGGATTCCCGCAGAACCGATCTGATAGAACGCAGGCTGCAGATGAGTCAGGAACTCGGAGCGCATCTGGCTTTCCAGTTCGGAACCTTTGAATTCGTAATCTTCCGCTACATTTCCGCAAACGTTTGCGTAGAATACCATTGGATTCGCAAGGCGGAAGCTGTATTCACCGAAGCAGCGAACAGAAACGTCGATATCGATGCCTGCACGCTCGTCAACAACGCGGAATGGAACCGGAGATGGGGTACCGTATTTGTTGCCCACCATTTCACGGGTGTTGAAGTAGTACACTCTCTGATCCTTTGGAGCTTCGCCGCCGAAGGTGAAGCGTTTACCGAGGATCTGGAAAGTTTCTGCCAGGCTGTCGCCGAAATCACCGGAGAAGATGGATGGTTCTGTGGACATATCATAGGTGTATTCGCCCGGTTCTGCGCAGACATCCACGATCTTGCCCTGCTCCACGATACACATGCACTGACCGTCAGCAACGGCAATGATGGAACCGTTGGAAATAATGTTATCGTTACCTTTTGTATTACTGGAACGACCGCTTACACGTTTGCGGCCTTTTACGACCAAAGTACCTACCGGCATTGCTTCACAATAGAAATACTCCTTCCACTGATCGGCGAGAACTCCGCTAAGAGAACCCATTGCAGCTTTAATAAGACCCATAAATCAGCACTCCTTTTTCTATTTTATCTTGTTGTTATGCCCATGGATTGGAACTTTCCGGCTGGCGGATGCCCACTAAGAGCATCTGATCCCAAAGATACCACTTGCCGTCTTTCGCCTGTCTCAGCAGGACCTCTCGTGGGTTATCTGCGCCGCCGGAGCGAATGTACAGTTTTGCATAGCCTTCGTTCTGATAGCTGTAAGGACCGTCGCTGACAACGATGGTGTACGGTTCCTGCGGCTCGTAGTCATTGTCCGGAGTTGCACCGTTAAAGTAGGAACGAGGCACATAGTCGCTGTCGCGGAAACGGTCTGCGATGAAGCTCAGCTCCTGATTGCTCAGCGGGCGAGGTCCGCGCAGATGATTGAGCATCTGAATGGAAGCTTCCTTGTTGTATGGATAAACGCAGAGGGCAACAACTGTCAGAGCCGCTGTATCAAACGGTGTTGTCAACGCCGCCTGCGGCAACGCTGTGAACTCGTCCAGATTCGCAGGAATTGCTGCGATCGGAACGGAAACGCTTTTGTTTGCTGCGTTTTTCACACCCTCTTTGACAGCGTCGATAGCCTGTCGTTTCAATTTGTCAAATAAACTCATTCTATGTCCTCCTTCTAAAAGTTTCCGCCCTTGTGGGAAGAACCGCTTTCATTGACTGTGGTTCCACCCGATTTGGAACGGGTAACTGCTTTCTGTTCTTTTGTCGTATGGGTATAGGTATCTTTGCGCTTGGTCAGCACAAGACCTCTTCCTGCTTTATATGCGTTCGCATTGGTCTGGAAGTTTGCTGTTTTCATCTGATTCTTGAAGCCGGAGCAGATGATAGCAGCAACTGCAGAAGGAACACCGATACCTGTTAAGATACCGAAAACCGGGCTTTTTCCGCCCTCCTGCTCCACGTCCACAGGAGTACCCTCCGCTGCCTGCTGCAGATAGTATTCACACTGATCCAGATAGATCTCAAAGCCCTCGTACCACTGATCTTCCGAGAAGGCCGGCAGGAAAGAATCCGCCAGTTCTTCTTTTCCGTAGTCGGTGAAGGCAGTGTTGCCGTAACCGTGAGCCATGATATCATACTCACGCTCCTCGATGGAAACCAACAGGACCACACAGCTCTGATCGGAGCCGTAGCCCAATTCCAGCTGCTCCAGAAGCGCCTGATTGTACTCCCAGGCTTCATAGCCATCCAAGGTATCGAGAACCGCACAGTAAACTGCACAGCCATATTGTTCACTGATGGTTTCGGCTTTTTCCGTCAGAGAAGCACGCTCATCATCACTGAATTCATTGGCCAAATCGATCACATAACCCTCAAAGGCCGCCTGCACCGGACAAACCAACGTAACCATCAGTACAAGAGCAAGAATTCCTGCAAACAGTTTCTTTTTCATACCTTTCGCCTCCTTACAGGAACCACAGACCCAGAATCAGCGCCGCCAGCGGCAGAGCGATTCCGGCAAAGTAGGAATAATATTTCTTTTTGTCCACAGGCAGATCACCGATCAATTTACCGGTTTGGCCGTTCATGGCGAAGAGATAATTTTCGCCGTTCCAGCGGGTACTGAGCATCCAGACCGGAAGCAATGCATAGTGACCTTTGGCTTCCTCTACCACCAGATGATTGGAGAACTCCTGCAGGGAACTGTAACCCTCCACAGTTTGCTCCAGCTCATCGGCCATGCTGTTCTTGGCTCGCTCCTCTACGCGTTTTTGGCTTTCTTCCAGACTGACATCGTATTTATCCGCCAGGAAGCCCGGTAAGTACGCCGTGGAGAACGGCTTGAACTCCTGATAATCGAAAGGCTCGATGGCATCCATGTGTGCATCGGGCATTTTTGTCGATGCGTCGATCGGGATTTTTTCAAATTCCATACTGCCTTCCCGTTCAATGATATAATGTTTGCTTTCGACGATTTCCGTATCGCCTGCTTTGCTTGTTTCCTCGATGGTGCCATTGTAGGTCACATCGCCGCTGACTTTGCAGTCAAAGAGCCAGAACGGAACGTAAACACCTTTGATCTCCTCAATGTGATTCTCATCTTTGAATGCGTTCGGCAGCAGTCGCTTTCCTTTATAATATGCTTTCAGCGCTTTCTTCGCTGCCTCTTTGTCCAGCTTAAACGGCAGGATCAGTTCCGGCTTCAAGCCGCCGCTGAACTGAGAAGGAATGACCGTCGGGTTGCCGCAGTAAGGACAGCTGGTCGCTGCTGTGGATGCATCGCAGATCAGCTCTGCACCGCAGGAGGAACAGTTGTAAACTTTCAATTCTGCCGCCTCTTCCGCAGACCAGTCAAGACCCGCCTGTGCAGCCTCCTGCTGTTCCCGTTCTTTTCTTGCGTCAATTTTCTGCTGAGCCTCTACTGCCTTCTGTTCCTTCTCCGCATAGAGCTCCTCGATCATGGCAACCTCGTAAGAGCTGCCGCAGTATTCGCACTCCAGCTTTCCGCTGGCACCGGAAAAGTGCAGTGGACCTGTACAGGCCGGACATTTGTAGCTCGTGATATTACTTGCCATTCAAACTCCTCCTTTTTTCACATTTTCACAAATTCTTTGTTAAATTATAATTTTCACTTGTCAAACCGTATGAAGCGTGGTATAATCACCCGTGACTTAAAAAATAACATTTATTTGTCCTGTATTCTCAATTATACAGGCTTTTTTTGTTCCGTCCCCACCCTCTGACAAGACACTTAGGTGGTCGGACCCCCACCCCAAACGCAAAATAGGGTGGGAAAACGGGTGGGAAACGGGTGGTTTTTATAAAAAATGGAGGAAACATGAAGAAAATATTCTCATTCTTTTCGATATTTTGTATTTTGCTGTTCTCTCTTTGCGGATGTAACATGATCGGAGAAAAGAGCATGAGCCTGTCTGTCATCTATGCAGCTACCACAACTCTTTCTCTTGCTCTGCTCGGCAGCTACTGCAGTCTGGCAAAGAATAAGGACCTTTGGTTCCTGCTGTTGTTTTCTGCGGTCTTTGTGACCAACGCCGGATACTTGACCCTGTCCCTGTCCATGACGGTCAGTGAGGCTCTGCTTGCCAACCGCATCGCTTACTTGGGTTCTGCCTACTTGATGCTGGCCATGCTGATGATCGTAATCAATGTTTCTTTGGGTTCCTGCAAGCGCTCGATCACCTGCGCTTTGACCGGCATCAGCAGCTTCGTCTTTCTGGTCGCAGCCAGTCCCGGCTATCTGGACATTTATTATCGCAGTGTAACACTGGAATTTATCAACGGCGTGACCGTTTTGAATAAAACCTACGGCCCATGGCATAAGCTGTATCTCTATTACCTGCTGTCCTACTTTGCAGCGATGGTCGCAGTGATCCTTTATGCTTTCATCAAGAAGAAAATTCCTTCTGTAATGTACGCGATATCCCTTCTGGCAGCTACCACCGTCAATCTCTGTGTTTGGCTCCTGGGTCAGCTGGTACGGATCGACTTCGAATTCCTTTCCGTTTCCTACATCATCAGCGAGCTGTTCCTGCTGTGCATCACCTTGCTTCGTGTAGAAGATAAGCAAGTTCCTTCAGCCCCGATTCCTGAAGAATCAATGGAAAAGCCTTTGCCGGAGGTAGTGGATGAGGCTCCTGTCTTTGATGATGAATCTGCCCAGTTCCGCACACAGTGTGAGTTCTTTGCTTCCCAGCTGTGTACGCTGACGCCGACAGAGCACTCTATTTACGAGCTGTATTTGAACGGCAAAAATAGCCGCGAGATCATGGATGAACTGTCCATCAAGGAAAACACTCTGAAATATCACAACAAAAATATTTACAGCAAATTAGGCATCTCCTCCCGCAAGCAGCTGTTGGAAATCGCCTCCGCTGTCAATGCACATAACGAAGATTAAAAAAGGAAGCTCCGACGGTAGACAGCCCCTGTAAAAACGGACAATAGACAAAAAGGCCCCCTGTGTAGGATAATAACTACACAGGGGGTATTGCTATGTCAAAAAGAAAATACACGAAAATCAAAGATATTGAACCTGTAATCCTGGCTCTGCGTGAG
>JAFSIC010000019.1 GCA_017439985.1 Oscillospiraceae bacterium | reverse complement strand
TCATTCCAATGCTCAAAATCAATGAAACGGATCTCATAATAATGAGCGGACAGCAGCGGAAGGATGGGCAGGATACTCTCATCACCAAAGACCAACAGCTTACGCTGACGCTTCAGTCCCGAGCGAATGGTAATATCGCCGGAATCACCGCCGAGAATGACACTCAAATCGCCGGACAGCTCCATCAAATGTTTTGGGTAAAGTTCATTGTATGTGTAGCTGTAGTCGTTGTGATGAGTCACCGCTACGGAGCTTTGATTGGTCGGATGGTACAGCGTGATGATATCCGGGCTGATATCCTTGTAGGAGGACGCAGCAAAGGTCGAGCCATAATAGTTGTGACTGATGTGCTGCTGGTCAAACTCGTCCTGCTCCAGAGGGCTCATACCCATACGCTGAATCAGAGCCGAGTAGACATAATAGGCACCCAGTCCGGTCAGATTGGGATCTGTGCGATAGTAGAGATATTTATCATTGTTTGCAAACAGCGTAGAGTAGGCATCCACCGTTGTTGCCTTGCCGGACAGTGCTGCATAGCTCTTATCAATAAAATTTTTCTGGTTGAACGCGAAGTACTCTGCATTATCCGGAAGCTCCTGCTGCTTGATGGCATACTTTGTCGGCAGATACAGCACCGAGATCGGTGTGTAAGTTTCCATCTCCACAAAGGCTTGGAGCTCCTGCAGATTCCGTTCCATGATGTTCGCGTCGGGCTGTTCGATATCTTCAATAAGAATATCGTTGCCGATAAACAGATCATCGTGCTCTTTTTTACCTAGCAGCAGCTGAAGCTGTACAGAGCTGTTTTTCAGTCGTTCCGCGAAAGGAAAATTCTCCTGCACAAAATCTTCAATATCTGACATATATTCTTCCATGTAATAGAAGCGGTTGTACTTCGGGAATTCGCTGCCGCGGAGTCGGCTGCCGACAGCGATCGCCAGAGAGATGCCAAAGATGAGGAAAAGCAGAATCACCGCAGTAACACGTTTTGATATCATGTTCTCCCCTCCTTTACAGCATCAAAGACACGGATAGTGCCAGAATTCCTACATTATACAGCACTCTGCCTGTGTCATGAAGCAGCGGAGAGCGCTTTTTCAGTTCCCGCAGAATCAGGCTTCCCAAGCTGGTAAGGAAGAAGAAGCTGAGCAGAATAACAACCAGATTGCCGGACAAAATGTAGCTGGCGTAGCCATCGATCCACTGACTGTTGCCGAAACCGAACATATTCTTCAGCCAGAACCAGGTCTGACTCAACGAATCGGAAGCAAAGATGGTGAAGGACAGCAGCACCATGGTGAAGGTATAAATGCGTGTAAACAGCACCGGAACGTGAACGATGATCTTCATTAAGAACCAGCGTTCCAGCAGCATCAGAACCGCAAAGTAGCAGCCCCAGATCACATAGTTAAGGCGGATGCCGAACCACAGACCCAGCAGCATGGCGGTCAGCAGTGTGTTCAGCGCAGTGGATAAATAGCCGTTGGTGTCGCCGCCCAGAATAACGTAAACATAACGGTTGGTGTACTGGGTCACGGTGATGTTGAAACGATTGAAGAAGTCGCTGACTGTACGGCTTTGGAAAGGATAGTGGTAGCTTTCCGGCAAGCGCATGGAGAAGATCTGTGCCAGACCGCGTGCCATATCGCAATAGCCGCTGAGAGTAAAGTACAGCTTAAAGGTAAAGCTCAGTACCAGCAGCCAGGTGCTGACGATGGACATACTCTCCTGCGGGATTACCTGCAGCATGCCGATGATTTCTTCCGCACTGCCTGCCAAGACAACCTGCTTCGCCAGACCGGACACAAAGAGGATCAGGCCGTTGCCGACGGAGGTCAGAGACGGCTTTCTCTGCAGAATATCCTGCCTCATATCGCCGTACTGGACCAAAGGTCCTACGACGATTTTTCCAAAGAAGGTACAAAACAGAGCGAAGTTCAGCCAGTTTTTCTCGAAAGGTTCATCACCGCGATACACGTCGATGACATAGCCCATGGAGGTCAGCGAATAAACCATGAGACCCAGTGGCATCTCAATATGGAAGATCTCCTGCTGCAGACCGAAAACGAGAACCAGCGCCAGATTCTTCAGCACGCAGGCCATCATGGGCAGTTTTCGCATGGAGACGTCCTTCTTCGCCTTTAGAATCAAAAAGGCCATCAGGTAGTCATAAGTAATGGACAGCAGCATAAGCAGTAGGTTCGTCGGATCCAACATGGTGTAGAACAGCAGCGAAACCAACAGCAGAACCGCCGTTTTCAGCGGTTTGGGTGCCGCGTAAAAGAGCAGAATACTCAGCGGCAGAAAGACAAAGACGAAGGACAGAGTGGTAAAAGCCACAGCATCAGCTCCTTTCGTTTTGATGGAACAGCTCAGTGCAGATCTCGGTAAAATCATCGTAAGTCAAAATCGCATTGAGGATGGTCACAAGAGAATTGGTGGTCAGATGTTCCGGCAGATTCAGCTTTTTCAGCAACAGCGAACGTTTTTCGCTTGAATTTGCTCCGCCGGTCAGACCGAAATCAAAGAAATCCATCTTGGTAATGGGACGTTTGGCCTCGTCAGTTAGGGTGCAAGCCGCACCGGCGCGAGTCAGTGCTTCCTCCAGAATGGAAATTGGTATTCCTTCCACGCCCAGCTTACCCTCTTTGGAGGCTTTGACCTTGCGTTTTTCCTTGCCGTAGAGGTCAGGAATATACGCATCGGTCACATTTTTTCCGCCGCAGATGTTGTGGATAAAGCGGCGGATGCGGAAACCGGCATTGTCGGAATCCGTCAATATGATAAGCCCTGTTTTCTCCGCCAATGTGCGAAGCAGAGCTTGTTTTTCCTTGTCTTTGAAAATTCCAAAGCCGCCTGTGGGAATCACGACGCCGTCGATCACTGCCGACAGTTTGATGATGTCGTATTTCCCTTCTACGACAATGGTTTTATCCGTTCGGATCACAGTCGTTCTCCTATCTATTGATATTCTTCCTCCAGCTGACGGATCAGTTCCTCTTTCGGGATAATCAGCCGATCGCCATGGCTGACAAGGAAGTATTTGCATTTCACACGTTTCAGTACCGCCAGCATCTGCCATGCGGTAGCGCTGTCGAAGGTGGCGCGGTGCAGATGCACATCGCCCAACAGGCAGTATTCCTGATTGACGGTCAGAATCAAACTGCCGCCCACATGCACCGATGGGCAGTGGCGTATGATCAGCTCCACACCGTCATTGAGCTTCAGCACATCGGGAACGATACGTCCTTTTCCGATGGTATCAGCGCAAAGGTCACCCACATAAAGCTGTTTGTAGTCCAGTTTATCGATATTTTCCACGTGATCGCCATGGTAGTGGGACAAAATGATGACCTTCTTGTCAATTCCGGACAGGATCTCCGCACTTTCCACAGCGCGTCCCACATCGTAAACGTAGGTGTTCTGCTCACCTTTGATGAGATAAACCGCAGCAGACAAGGGCACCTGTGAAGGTTCGATATATTCGATATAATCGTTGATTTTTTTCATAGTTCTGTCCTATCGTGGCAGGCTGTACAGTACAAGCTCTTCGCTCCAGCTGAGGTTCTGCTCCATCGCAGTGCAGTAGTCCATGATGATATCGTGATAATCTCTGCCGAAAGTCGCAACCCCCTCCTGAGCTTCCGGGTAGCGACTGCGCAGACGAGCCAAACGTTCCTCTGTATCAGCATGAACCAGAAGCACCTCTTTGGAAGCTCCTGCCGCTTTCAGAATATCATAAGCCTCTTTGTACTGCTTGTTCTCGATACAGGCAAAGGCACTCAGACGCGGATTCAGCTCCGGATGAGCGATGAAATACT
>JAFSIC010000018.1 GCA_017439985.1 Oscillospiraceae bacterium | reverse complement strand
GAGGGTCTGCAGTTTCAGGATCTGCTCGCCGGCGATTTTGCCGATGGCTGCTTCATGAATCAGAGCCGCATCAATATGACCTGCATACAGCTCCGGTGCTGCGCTGACAGTGCCGTTACCAACCAGAATACCGTCACATTCGGAGTGACCGGTGCAGCGGGTATTACCGCGGATGATGGAGCGATACTCCTGATGGCTCTGATCTTTCGCTACGGAACGGGAAATCAGATCCACTGCGGAATCTTCACCATTCATGTTCACCACAAAGTCGGTTTTTGCGGTCTCCTGACCGTCAGTCAGCAGACGCTCGGTGATGATAAGTTTTGCTCTTGCCTTCAGGTTTGCGTTGGTGGTACGAACCGTACTGTCTACGCCGCTGATCTGCGTGGTATCCATCTCCAGAACTGCATCTTCTTCCAAAGTGATATCGGTCACAGGGTCGATGCGTTTTGCACCGGTACCTTCGCCCATGCCAACGTGTTTTTCCTTATACACAACGTGTGCGCCTTTGCCTACGAAGAAACGGTGGATACCGTTGTGTCTTGCTTCGCCTTCGCCGTCGTTATGGACACCACAGCCTGCTACGATGATAACATCCGCACCTTCGCCGATGTAGAAGTCGTTATAAACCAAATCGTTGACATCACTCTTGGTCACGCAGGCAGGAATATAAACAGTCTCGCCCTGCGCCTTGGAGGATACATGAATCTCGGTGCCGATACCGCCTGCCATTGGCTCAATGCTGACGTTCGGGGAGGACTGACGGCTTACACATTCGCCGTCCTCGCGGATATTGAAAGCGCCGTTAAAAGCACCTTTCCAGTCGGTGATAACTTCCAGCAGCTTTTCGGTGATCTTATTCATTTAGTACACCTCTTTTCCTCTCGGACAGTGAGCAGCTTTTTCATCTGCCAGCAGAGTAGGCATGATCTCCTGACGGGTGCCTCTCGCTTTTACCTTACCGTCCGCAATAACAACGATCTCATCTGCGATGTTCAGGATACGCTCCTGATGAGAGATGATGAGGATGGAACCGGAATTTTTTGTTTTCAGCTTCTGGAATGCTTCGATCAGACCTGCAAAGCTCCACAGGTCGATACCTGCCTCCGGTTCATCGAAGATGCACAGTTTTGTGTCACTGCGTGCCAGAACAGAAGCGATCTCAATGCGCTTGATCTCGCCGCCGGACAGGCCCGTGCTGACTTCGCGATCGATGTAATCATGAGTGCAGAGACCCACGCTGCCCAGAATGTCGCAGAGTTCTTTTTCGCTGAGAGTATGGCCTGCTGCCAGTTCCAACAAATCACGAACGGTGATGCCTTTGAAGCGCACCGGCTGCTGGAATGCATAGCCCACGCCTTTTCTTGCGCGCTCGGTAATGGACAGACCGGTCAGGTCTTCACCATCCAGCAAAATGCGGCCGCTGTCAGGATTAACCAGACCTGCTACAATTTTCGCCAGAGAAGTTTTGCCGCCGCCGTTTGGACCAGTGATAACGGTCAGGCCGCCGGATGGGATCACCAGATCCACACCCTTTAATATCTGATCACCATCCGGAACTTTCCAGGTGATGTTCTCTAAAATCAACATAAGACGTCTCCTTTTACAAGAAAAATACCTCCTATTATGATATTGCAAAATGCAGGTCTTGTCAACAAAATATCCAAATCAAGTATATTTTTATCGTTTTCTTAGGATTCCTGCCATAACGGTAATGTCATCATCCCGCAGATCACTGCGCTTCAATCGAGCCGTTGTGCGAATATCGTCGCAAAGACTTTGCAGCCCATCAGCTTCATCAAAGCGATCGATAGTGTGTCGGATCCAGTCCACACCGGATGTTGTTGCGCCATCGGACACCATAACGATCAAGTCTCCTGCTGATAATTTCAAGGTACTTTTTTCAAATTCCACTGAGCTGAGGATTCCCACCGGCAAAGAGGTAGAATCCACGTAGCCTGTTTTCCCGTTTCGTCGGATAAAGGTGGGAGCAGCTCCCGCTTTATAGAAACGAACTTGTCCGCTGTGCAGATCCATGGCAGCGATGTCGATGGTAGCGAGGGTCTCCTCCCCGCTTTTGACCAGCAGAGCCGAATTGACGATCTTTAGCGCCGAATCATAGGATACATTGGCATCGATCAGTCGTGACAGCAATGCTACGGTCATGGAGGAATCCAGCGCCGCCGCAGAGCCGTATCCCATCCCATCGCTGAGAATCATATGGGCGATAGAACGACGATCTGTGAAGGTTTTACAGCTGTCTCCGCAGACCTTTGCCATATCACAGATGTGCTGACTGTTGGCGAAATCCATATAATATGCCGCAAGTTCCCGAAATATCAGTCGAGCCTTTCCCTTCGTGCAGACGATTTCCGGCAAGTCCAATTCACAGCCACACAGCTCACTCAATTCCTCTGACAGTTTTTCTCCTTTTCCGATACGAGGGAGTTTCTGTTCCGGCAAAAGCAAACGGACGGACAGCACATCATTGTCATCGCGGCAGCCGCTGATGCATTCTATCTCCAAAGCAAGGGTATCGGCATACGCCTGCAACTTCGTGCTCAATTTTCTGTCGCAGGAACTGAGCTGCAGCAGTTCCCCGCCCAGATCTTCCAGCATTAACGCCATACCTTCAAACTGATCGGTCACCACAGAACGCACCTGTGCTGCTTTGCGCCGCAGGCCTTCTTTTTCTACAAAGGTTTCGTAGCGGCTGTTGATAATATCCAGCAGCTTTTCTCTCTTTTTACACTGTGCCGACAGGGGATAAATAAAGTCATCCTCTGTGATTGCAGCGTTTTTTCGCAGAAGCTCCGTAAAATGATTGAAGCAGTTCATAGAATCACTGAAATCCTTTTGCCAGCACTGTACATTTCGGTCGCATTTGCGGCAGACTCCATCGATGGCCGCCTGATAGACCTCCTCTACCGTTCCACAGCGCAGCTGTGCCAGCTTGTCCGAGATTTCTTTGGTACTGAGAGCAATATCACTGAGCGCAGCCGATGCGTCTTCTATGCGGGAGAAAAGCAGTTCCTTCATTCCCCTGCTCTCCAAGCGGTCCAAGTCGCGAAAGGCTTTCTGCCGCAAATTCTGCAGGGCATTTAGCGGCAAAAGCATGAAGAATGTGCTGACTGCGGCGGACTCGATCAAATATGAAATCGCATCCCCTGGACTGCGGGACAGTAGAGTAAGCAGAGCATATGTAAGGCTGAAAGCCGCTGCACAAGCGAATTTTCCCAAGTGGGAAAATAGTCCGCTCAGCAGCCCGCACAGAGGATAGATCCCCAATGCTGACAAATCGGGAAACTGAGCCAAAGAGATGGCTGTCCCGCAGATGGTGCCGCAGACCGCTCCTGCTCCTTCTCCTGCTATTGCTGCTGAGCAAAGAATCAGCAGCAAGGCCGCCATCTGCCCCAGTGACAAACCAAAAACACGGAACGCTGATAAGGATAGCAGAAAAATTGCCACAGTAACAAAAAGACACACCGCATCGGTGCGTCGCAGCACCTGCACACCCTGCCTGAACAGTTCCACACTGTGAGCAAAAAACCATGCCGCTGCTGCCGCCAGCAAAGCCTCGGCTCCGCAAAGGAGAATGTCTGCAGCGGTGAACGAGCTTGTCATCGTCACCGCAAGGGATGGCAGAAAAAGTGACACTCCTGCAATCAGTGGGGCATAAACAGTGGAATACTGCAGGAGCTTTCCTCCAAAGAGCAGCATCCTCGCCACCGCAGCGATCATCACGCCGGCGGCATACTTCATGCTGAATGCTATTCCTGCCGGAAACAAACTTCCTCCCGCTGCACCAATGGTACAGGCTAATAATAATTTCTGCGGACAGGCCGCCGCTAAAGCCACCCCAAAGGGTGACAGACCCTCCAGCATATTTCCCGCCGCTACAAGGTAGCTGAAACCTCCCCACAGCAGCTGCAGAAGTAGTTCGGAGCGATTCATTGCCTCCTGTCGGCTTTGATTGCCCAAGCCCATTCCTATCATATCGGTTCGTTGTTCCATATCCATCGTCCTTTCCGGTATTTTTTCGGACTATTCCGAATATCCTGTTCTTTTCCCCACTATAACATGGTGATCGCAGATATCCTGTCGGAAAACGATGGTTCCAAAACAAAAGGAAATCCTCCGCTTCCGCGGAGGATTTCCTTTATTTTGTGTAATGATAAATGGCCTCTCTGAGGAAGGCGGCTCCGCCCTCGCCCAAGCGGCTGTCGTAGTATGTGGTAAAGCGTTCATCTGCCACATACATCTCTGCCATACCTCGATGAGCCTGTTTGCTATACAAGCCATCCTTCCAGAACAGGCAGAGCCACTGACGATGGCAATCTGCGGCTTCCATTGCTTCCGCGCAGGCAGGGTCCTGTTTCTCCATAGCCTTCGCCAGCAGAGTGAAAATACGCTCGGACAACTCCTGCTGTCCCTGCCACTGTGCTTCGCTCATATTAGACAGTTTGCGGTTGCTCTCGTCCAGATTTTCTTTGCCGTATTTTGCGATGACTTCCTCGCCGTACTGTTCGTTGTTTTTCCGAATCAGTTCCTGCTTGAAGCCTTCAAATTTTTCTTTATCGCTCATGCTGCATTCTCCTTTCAGGGAGCAGATGGTCTTTTCCACATTCCGAATCATGGCGTTCAGTTCTTCCTGCTGCTGACGCAGCAGAGCAAGATGCTCTTCCAAGGCTTGACTGCGATCATAGCTCGGCGAATCCAGTGTTCTTCGGATTTCCTCCAGCGGCAAACCCAGCTGTCGATAGAACAGGATCTGCTGCAGACGATCCACCTGTGCTTCACCGTAAAGCCGATAGCCGTTGTCTTCCTGACGCTCCGGCTTTAACAGACCGATCTGATCGTAATATCGCAGAGTCCGTGCACTGACTCCCGACAATTCCGCCAGCTCCTTGATTTTATAGTCCATCTGTTTCACCTCCCACACTTACTGTACAGCATGACGCAGCGTCAAGGTCAATACCTATTCCACCGATTTCATGGATTCTACCATATCGATTTTCTTCAGTTTGAAGTGGATTACGATGTTGATCAGTCCTGCAAACAGTACCGTCAGGAGCGCAGAATAAAGGAATACTGTGTACGGCAGGTCCGGTGCAAACATGAGATTATCTGCCTCCACGACCACCAGTGCAAACTGCTCCAGTATTGTACCCAGTACCAGACCCAGAAGAATGCCCAGAGCTGTGGAGATATTATTCTCCCTATAGATGTAGGCGGAAACCTCCTTGTCATAGAAGCCCAGTACCTTGATGGTCGCCAGCTCACGAACACGCTCATTGATGTTGATATTAGCCAGATTGTACAGCACGATGATCGCCAACAAGCCCGCCGATGCAATCAGCACCCAGACGATTATATCCAGACTGTTGACCATATCCATAAACTTCTCATTACCGGAGCTTGCATAGGACAGGCCGAGGATGGTTTCGTTCTCCAGCAGATCCTGAGACAGCTGACTTTCCTTATCCTCGCCCAGCTCTGTCATATCAAAGAGTACGGTGTTGTAGTCCACTGCCTGACCAAAGACATTCTCATAGGTGGTCGGCAACATATAAGCATAGTTCAGGGTGTAGTTTTCAGTGATGGCGCTGATTGTTGCCTGACCGGACAGGTCCTCATCATTCAGCAGAACCGTATCTCCCACAGACCAACCCATGACCTTTGCCAGTTTTTCATTGACGATCAGCTGGTTTTCCACCAAGGTCAATGGTTCCAGTGTCTTGCGGTCACGCAGAACGATATAGTCTTCCAGACCTTCGGTTTGCTCCGGAACCACCAGATAAACTTCCAGGGTTTTTGTTTCATTGGACACATCAATGGTATCCTGTACCGCCAGCAAACCGTCGTCCACCAACGCATGGTTCAGAATCTCATCGAGGGTGGCATCTTTTTCTGTTTCGTCCACCTCATCCAAGGCGGCAATACCGTCATAGCAGAAAATCTCCCCGTACTGGCGGGTGACAATGGCGCCGATGGCATGCTTGATACCAAAACCTGCCACCATCAACGCTGTACAGCCTGCCACGCCGATAATAGTCATGAATGCACGGCGTTTGTAACGGAATACATTTCTCAGTGTTACTTTGTAAGTGAAGCTCAGACGCTTCCAAATCATTGGAATACGTTCCAGAAGAACTCGCTTGCCGGATTTCGGCGCTTTCGGGCGCATCAGCTGTGCCGGCACAGAACGCAGTTCTTTACGACAGGAGACCAATGCAGCCGCCGATGTGCAAACCACAGCCGCCAAAGTACACCAGAAAGCATAATCCCAGCGGAATGGTGTCATCGGATCGGGAATGGTGTACATGGTACGATAAACCCCGATGATGATGGTCGGGAACAACTGAAAACCTACACTTAAACCCAGCACACAGCCAATGAGGCTGGCACTGATGGAGTAAATCAGATATTTGGATACAATTGCTCCGGAGCCATAGCCCAGCGCTTTCATCGTACCGATTTGAGTACGTTCTTCCTCCACCATACGGCTCATAGTGGTCAGACAAACCAGACCTGCAACCAGAATGAAGAACACCGGGAATACAGCCGCAATGGCATCAACTTTCATCATATCATCGCGGAATGCAGTGTAGCCGCCGAAATCCTCTCGATCCCAGACATACCATTCCGGCATCTCCAGATCAGACAGTTCTTCTTCGGCATCAGCGATCTTCTGTTTCGCATCGGCAATTTCAGCGTTACTTTCTGCTTCACCTTCCGCTAAGTCGATTTTCGCCTGCTCCAGTTCTTTTTTGCCGTCAGCAATTTTGATCTGCGCGTCATAGAGCTCCCTCTCAGCTTTGGCTTTTTCCTCGTGGAATTCCACCCAGCCATCGGCGAGCTCCTGTTTTCCGTCCTCCAGCTCTTTTTCGCCTTTTTCTAACTCACGCTCGCCTTTCTTCAACTGATTATGAGCCCGGCTAAGCTCACGGCCGGCTTCCGCCAACTGCTGCTCACCGGCTTCCAGCTGAGCCTTACCTTCAGCTAAGCCATCCTCCAGCTGCTCTAAGCCTGCCTGCGCTTGCTGCAAACCACCTTCTGCCTCCTGCAGATGTCCCTGAAGAACTGCCAGCTTACCCTGAGCCTGAGCCAGCTGTGCTTCTTCCAGCAAACCGGACTGAATCTGGCTTTCCACTTCTGCAATCTGACCATTTAATTCTGAAACATTACCTTCCAAAGAAGAAACTGTTCCTCGCAGTTCGTTTGCCTGCTGCTCCAATTGAACAAGCTGAGCCTCTGCTTGTGCTTTCTGTGTTTCAAATTCTTTGACACCGGCTTCGTATTCCTGAAGGCCGTCATAATACTCATCCCAGCCTTCATACAGTTCATTCCAGCCGTGTTTGATGTCCTTCTCTGCATCCGCCAATTCCTGCTCGGCATCTTTCAGTTCCTGTTCGGCATCTGCGATTTCTTCGTTGAATTTCTGCAAACCGTCCCAGTACTCTCGTTCACCATCGGCGATTTCTTTTTCCGCATCTGCGATTTTCTCTCTGGCGTCAGCCAGTTCCCGCTGCTGCGTTTCAATGCCCTCCGCCAATTCCTCTTTGGCGTCATTAAGCTCCTCGGTGGCTTCATCCATGATTTCGTTGTAACGAGTCACGGTACGAATATCTCCCAAAGCCTCCATATTTTCACGGTAGACCTTGATTCCGTCCTCATATTCATCATCGAACGGAGATATGCCCTCCGGAGTCGTCATCAGTAAATGAACATCGGTGTAGATATCTTCCTCAAAGCAAAAATGCTCCTTCGGAATGAGAACAAAAGTATCCACCACTCCATCACCAATGGAGCTGACACCTCGGTCTGCGTTCAAATAATACGGCGATTCCACAATACCCACAACCGTGTATTCTGCACAGTCGATCATATCGCTCAGTTCGCTGTCGCTGTCCGCACGGAAGCGAATGGTATTGCCGATGGCAAAGCTTTCCGGTGTTTTTTTGCCGCGCTCCACCAGACACTCGCCCTTTTTCTGCGGCAGACGTCCCTCTTTCAGTGCAGGACGATTCATCCAATTCTCATTGTTAAAATCAGCATTCAGCGGCAGGGAATAAAGTTTCACCACCGTGTCGGAGCTTTCCCCCCAATCCGCAAAAACTTCCGCTGAATAGGACGGCATCATCGCGCGGATACCTTCCTGCTGTTCAATTGCTGCTAAATCATCCTCATTAAAACCAAATGTTGATACCAAATGGATATCTGACAGGTTATATTCCTCAAAGTATTGTTCCGTGGTCATCATCATATCCGGCGTGCAGGCTTTGATGCCTGCAAAAAAGCCGGTACCCACCGCTACGATAGCCAGAATGGATAGGAAGCGGCTGCGGGTTTTCCAGATGGAACGGAACGCCTCGGTTATCAATGCTTTTTTCATAGGCCTTACCACTCGATCTGCTCAACCGGTGTTGGATTTGGATTGATGAGCATCTCCTCCACCTTGCTGTTTTTCATGCGAATAACACGATCTGCCATCGGAGTGATGGCCTGATTATGGGTGATGAGCACCACCGTCATATTCTCCTTGCGGCAGGTGTCCTGCAGCAGTTTCAAAATCTGCTTGCCGGTGTTGTAGTCCAGCGCACCGGTCGGCTCGTCACAGAGCAGGAGCTTCGGACGCTTTGCCAATGCACGGGCAATGGAAACGCGCTGCTGCTCGCCGCCGGAGAGCTGTGCCGGGAAATTGTTAAGGCGCTCGCCCAAGCCTACCTTTTCCAGAACCTCGACCGCATCCATAGGGTCTTTACAAATCTGGACAGCCAGCTCCACATTTTCTTTTGCAGTCAGGTTTGGCACCAGATTATAGAACTGGAATACGAAACCAATGTCATGGCGACGGTACTCTGTCAGCTGCTTCGCATTGTAGCAGCTGATATCTCTGCCGTCCACGGAAATCAGCCCCTCATCACAGCTGTCCATGCCGCCCAAAATGTTCAGAATGGTGGTTTTGCCCGCACCGGACGAACCGACGATGACTGCAAATTCCCCTTTTTCGATTTCAAAATTAACGCCGTTGGATGCAGTGATGGTCACTTCGCCCATCTGATAGCGTTTATATACATCTTTCAATTCCACATAGCTCATGGAATCCACTCCTTTTATTCAACCTATAATTTTAATTGTAACGCAAATATTGTGGTGTAACAACCAACTTTTGCATCTTCACAAAAAAATTACAATTCAGGGCATAAAAAAAGACAGAGCCGAAGCTCTGTCTTTTACTGCGATTTAACGTCCTCTGTAGGAATAACCGATGTACTGACGGGCATCCTTGTAAGCACCATTCATGATGATTTCAAAGTGGCAGTGTGGGCCGGTGGAGTTACCGGTACTGCCGACGGATGCGATCAGCTGACCCTGCTGTACGTACTGGCCGTTGGCCACGTGCAGTGCGCTGTTGTGAGCATACAGAGTACGGATACCGTTGCCGTGGTTGATGATGACGGTGTAACCATAGCCGCGCTGCCAACCGGAGTAAACAACAGTACCTGCTGCGGAAGCACGAACTGCGGTACCGGTTTTGGTTGCGATGTCGGTACCGGTATGGTTATAGTAACCCCAGATCGGGCAGGAGATATAACCGCCGTCTACCGGCCAGATAAAGCCGCCAACATTACCGCCGGAAACGTTGTTCAGATACTGTGCAGGCATCAGAGTACCTACTTCCAGCACTGCGTTGACCGGTTCTTTTACGGTGTTGCGGGCAATAACGGTACGTTCGGTCTCAAAACCATCCACATAAGTTACTTCATAAACAACTTCTTCCAGACCGGTCTGACCATTGGTTTTGATCTTGGTATAGCCTTTTTCGTAGTTGCTGTTGAGAACCTGTTCGGTTTTGAAGTTCAGAGTGTTTTCTTCGGTGACAGTCTGGATCACTTTTTTCTCCAGCAGCGGAACTGCGGACTGGATCAGCAGGGAGTCACCCGGCAGGAAGCGTTTTACTACTTCCTCATTGTTTCTCATCAGAGTTTCCAGCGGTACATCATAGGTGTTTGCCACATCGTATGGAGTATCGCCCGGTTTGATGATGTAAGTTCTTGCCGCAGCGACCTCTTTGGTCAGCTCTGCGGAAATATTGGAAAGATCCACGATAGAAGACACAGGGTACAAAGCCTTATCCACTTTTACGTCCTGAACAAAGCTTACTTTGGCATCTTCACCGGCAGATTCTCTGGTTTCGTCCAGCATGTCCTTCAGCGCAAGCACCAGACCGTCGCCATCGGTGGTCGCACCGATGAATTTTCCGTCAACGTAGAGACCGGATGCTTCCTGAATCTCATTGCCGGATACTTCGATGATACGGTCAGTCAGCTCATCAACGGTGGAAAGCTGCTCATCCTCAACGACCTGCAGAGTATACTGCGGAATGTAGTCGTCCGGGAACTCATAGTCACCGCTGATGATACGGTTCTGAACATTGTGCTCAGCCATTGCGAATTCCGCTTCGTTGCGAATATAGCCGATCTGCTCACCATTGTATTCCACGCTCAGCGCATAGGTCTGCGCGTCAATTTCCTGGAAGGTAGTGATAAACACGAAGGCTGCTGCCACAGGCAGAACATAGTTCACAACGTTGCCCACAAAACGGAAAGTGTGGAGCATATCAAAGAGGGTGTCCTTGAACGCTTCACCATCCAGCTTCACGATAGCATGGTACAGATTGGAGAAGTCGCGTTTCCAGTTGCCAACAATGCTGCGGAACGGATCGATCCAGGAATGGCGCAGGATCTCATTTTTCTGCTCCACCAGGAAGTCGCCGAAGCATACAACATTACGTTTTACAAACCACCAGCATTTTACTGCGCTGTGTTTTACACGTTTTGCAGCATGTTTGCTGTAACGCATTACTTTGCTGCCGATATAATATAAAAGATTGTAGATAAAGGTCGTCAGTTCTTCAAGATTCAGCTTACGTTCGCTCTGGACAGAACGATCCAGCTGTTGTGTCTTCTCTGTCTGATTGCGATCCATTGGCATCCTCACCTTTCTTTGCAGATTTCCGGCCAAATTACCGGTGAACATGGAGATTTATCAAAAGGCGCAATAACACCTTTATGGTAATATTATACCGTTTTCAAGCTCATAAGGCAAGAAAAGTTACAAAATTGATACCGTTCACAGTCTATCCCACTACAATTTTTTCTCATTCGACGGGATTTTTCATGACTATTCATAAGAATTGTAACTTATGTTTCGCAGTTTCTCTTGGCTTTTCTCATAAACAGTGCTATAATATCCTGTATAGAATATACAGCAAAACCTTAAAAATAAGGTTAAACGGAGGGATCATTTTGAAACAGGCTGTCATTTTTGATTTGGACGGAACTTTGACCGATACCGTTGGCTCCATTGCCGAAGCAGGCAATGCTATGCTGGCTCTGCGCGGCTGGCAGGCTCAAGCGGTGGATGCATACCGCTACTTTGCCGGAGACGGTGCAAAATCGCTGGTTCTGCGTGCTCTGATTGCCGCAGGTGACAGCAATGCAGAGCAGTCTCTCCCGGAGGCTCTCGCGCAATACATGGAAATTTTTGCAGAAACCTGCACTCATGGCGTAAAACCTTTTGACGGTATCCCCGAACTGCTGACACAACTGAAAGAACGCGGAGTTCGTATTGCTGTCCTGTCCAACAAACCACATCCTATGACGGTAGATGTGGTCCACAGCTTCTTTGGTGAGTCTTTGTTTGATGTGGTGCAGGGACAAACCGCCGACATCCCACCGAAACCGGATCAGACCGGTGTGCAGCATATTCTCGCCCAGCTGAATCTGCGCGCTGAGGATTGTCTTTATGTTGGAGATACCGATACTGATATGGATACCGGCCGCAATGCCTCCATGGAAACCGTCGGCGTGCTTTGGGGCTTCCGCGGCGAGGAGGAATTGAAAGCTCACCACGCAGACCATATCATCTCCCACCCACTGCAGCTTTTGGAACTGCTGTAGGCACTTTCTTCCTTAATATATGTTCCATCAGGAAAGGGAATTTCCTTTCTCAGCAAAGTTTCTCCCGCGAAACTTTCGTCTGTATTTTAGCTAAGTTATCAGCAAAAATCCTGTCTCCGGTTGTCACTTATGACAATCGACAGGATTTTTTGTTTTTTTAGCCAGTTTGGATAAAAGATTTTTTGATAGTCAATTTCGAATCAGTCAAATGCACAAAATTTCCTGCAAAAAACAGGGTGATGGTGCAAAAATCGCCTAAGTAAGCCATTTTTGTCTTTGCTTGACACTAAAAGCCTCAATGAATATAATGACATTGACCTCTCTATACTATGTTTGTACGGACAAGTCCGGAACAAAACTTTACAAAAAGGAGAAAGTTATGCATTATCTGTATCATAGGCTCTGCTGCCTCGGACGCTGTCTTTCCAGCCGTTCCTTCGCCGCAAGCTTCCTCTTTGCGGCATTGGCTGCAATGATGATCACCACCGCATCGCTTATCAACACCATTTGTATCAATGATGAAGGAAAAACCCTGATGCTGCGCACCACTGAGCAGAACCCTTACACCCTGCTGGAGGAAAACGGCATCATTACCCTGTCTACCGATATCGTGCATTTTACGGGCATTGAAGGCGGCTATGGTGAGATCAATATCACTCGTTCTTTCCCTGTCACTGTTTCTGCCGATGGACGCAGCAAAACCCTCTACGTTACCGATGGTACCGTACAGGACGCTCTCACAGAACTGGGTATTGAATATGACAGCAACGACCTTCTTTCCCCAGACCCGGAAAAAACACTGGAGGAAAATGAAGTCATTGTTCTGGAACGTGTGGATCATGTGACCCGCGAGGAAGAACTTGTCATTCCTCATGAGACTGAAACCAAACCAAGCCCTCTGCTGCGCAACGGACGCACCATTACTCTGCAGTCCGGTTCTGACGGAAGCAAAACCCTCTCCTATATGCAGCGTACCGTTGACGGTGTTGTACAGGAAGAAGAACTGGTAGGCGAGGCTGTGACCAAAACTCCCGTAACCGAAAAACTGCTGGTCGGTGCCGATGTTCCTGTTTCTCCACTGGATTTCGGTGTGGCAACCGATGAAAACGGTATCCCTCTCCAGTACAGTCGAGTTCTGACCGATCAGGTCGCTACCGGCTACAATATGCGCCGCAGCAATGTCCGCGGTGCCAGCGGAATGAAATTGTCCGCCGGTTATGTAGCAGTCCGTGCTGACGAAATTCCTTACGGTACCCGTATGTACATCACCAGCGCAGACGGCAGCTTTGTTTATGGTTATGCCATCGCTGCTGACACCGGTGTTGGCTTGATGCAGGGCGCCATTGACGTGGACCTGTACTATGATACCTACACCGAAAGCTGCCTCAACGGCCGCAGAACCGTCAATATTTACATCCTTGATTAAAAATATTTCAGCCATCTCCAAAAATTTGGAGATGGCTTTTATTTATACTGTATTGATGTATTCTTTTGTACACTCCATACATAAAATTTCAAACAGTCTTGATACATTCTTCGATTTTCTGTACAAAACATTGACAAGCCCCCTCTAAAGTCATAAACTATTAGTTATATAGTTAACTATCACAAACGAGGAGGTGTGATTCTGTCATCATGTGATGACAGAGAATGTATGAGTACTGATACCAAAACCGTGAGAACCGCGCCGCAGATGGCGCTGGATCTGGTGGAAACCGGCGACGGTGATCCCCATCACTATGGAATGGACGAAAAGTTCAGCAAAAAAATCCCGGAAGGTGTTTCTTCCAAACTTCTTTACAATGACATTATCCGTATTGCGTGGCCAAGCTTTATCGAGTTGATCCTGACACAGCTGGCTTCCATGGTGGACATGATGATGGTTGGTCAGTTGGGTCCTTGGGCACTGTCCGCAGTTGGTCTGACTACCCAGCCAAAATTTATGATGATGACCATGTTCATGGCAATGAACGTCGGTGCCACCGCTATGGTTGCACGTTATAAGGGTGCGAGCGAACCTCACAAGGCCAATGGCATTCTCCGTCAGGCTTTGCTGATGACCTTGGTGCTTTCCTCTGTTTCTTCCGTCATCGGTTATATTTTCTCCGAACCGCTGATCGCCTTCATGGGTGCTGCTGATCAGCAGACTCTGGACGGCGGTACCATTTATCTGCAGATCCAGTTCATGGGCTTTGTCTTCATGGCACTGACCTCTACCGTTACTGCTTGTCTCCGCGGTGTTGGTGACTCCCGAACCGCGATGGTTTACAATCTGACCGCCAACGTAGTTAACGTTATCGGTAACTATGTTCTGATTTATGGTAAGTTCGGCTTCCCTGAAATGGGCATTGCCGGTGCTTCTCTGGCAACTGTTATCGGTCAGTGCGTAGCCTTTGTTCTGGCCTTTGCCGCTGTCATGGGCAAAAAATCCTACCTGCATCTCAGCTTCCGCGAAAGCTTCCGTCCAGACTGGGAAGCATTGGGCAGCATCTTCAAAATCGGTCTCCCTGCCATGTTGGAACAGGCTGTTATGCGCTGCGGTATGATCATCTACTCCAAGACAGTTGCAGGTCTGGGTACTCTGGCCTTCGCAACCCATCAGGTTTGCATGAACATCCAGTCCCTGACCTTCATGAACGGCAACGCTTTCGCTGTTTCTGCTACCTCTCTGATGGGTCAGTCTCTGGGTAAAAAACGTCCGGATATGGCTCAGGCTTATGTTAGCCGCACGCAGCGTATCGGTATGATGGTTTCCGTTCTGATCGCTGTGATCGTCTTCTTCTTCGGCGGACAGATCATCAGCCTGTACAACGACGATCCGGAAATCATTCGTGTCGGCGCACAGATCATGAAGATGATGGCAATCATTCAGCCTCTGCAGTCTTCTCAGTTCATTCTCGCCGGTGCACTTCGCGGTGCAGGCGACACCAAAGCAACGGCTATGATCATCTTCGTTACCGTTCTGCTGGTTCGTCCGGCTATCGCCATCTTCAGCATCAACGTGCTGGATTGGGGCCTCTATGGCGCATGGATCGCTATGATCGCTGACCAGCTGCTCCGTACCGCTTTCGTTTTCGGACGCTTCAACTCTGGTAAATGGAAGATCAACGGCATGAAAATCAAACAGTAAACAGACAATCCCACCTCTTCCGAGGTGGGATTTTTTATTCCCGTAAATACAGCCAAGTCAGTCCCTGCAGACCAAGGCGCAGTGAACGCGGCAGCAAAATCCACCTGCGCTGCAGCTGCTCGGCAACTCGCTCTGCTGTATGGAGAGACAGCCTGTACTGCTCCTGTCCGCTTTGAATCAGCAGCTTGTCTCCCTGATAGTCCAGCTCAAGAAAAGGCACCCTGATAACGCTGTGCTCCAGCCAGAGAAAGGCCCCGAAGCAGGCACAAAGAATCCCCGCAATGCAGAGAAACGTCAGCAGCTTCCGCAGAAATTTCATGCTTTTTCCCAGCTCCTTCGCATAGAGATTTCCTGTTTTACATACAATGGAACAGACTGTTTCAAATTGCGGAGGTTCAATATGCGTCACCGTCCTCAACTCGTTCGACACAGCGCCGCACTCGTAGGGCTGCTGTTTTTATTTTTTTCCGGCAAAGCACTCCTGCCCGCGGCGCGTCCCGTAGCCCAAACATCTCTGCGTGTGTTGGCTTTAGCGTCGGTCTGCAGCAGCCAGCCGCAGCGCACTGTACAGCTTTGGAGGGAAGAATTGCTCTCCAATTCATTAAAACCAGAAGAAATACTACCTGTTGTTGAAGCAATTACAGAGATTCCTCCTCTGATTCAGCCGGAGTCAAGCCCACAAATCGAAGAAACTCCCCCCTCTCAGTCTCTTTCCGAGAGAGAACCTCTCCCTGTGACTATTCCTGCCGAATATCAAGCCCCTATCATTGAGGAAACCATGTCCGGACAGGCAAAGGTTAGATTTCCGACTTACGGAGCAGGTCTCATCAAAAACAGCACACAGCTTTCTGATGAAGAGGTCTGCCAAATTGCTGCGGAAACTCATCAGCTGACTTTGACTTCCGGTGGACCACAGGTACTGATTTACCACACCCATGCCACAGAGAGCTTTGAACCCTATGACAGCACGATCTATGACACTCGCAACACCTGGCGCAGCACCGACAATGCGGAAAACATGGTCGCCGTCGGTGATGCACTCTGTGCCGCCATCGAAGCTCATGGCATTGGCGTCATCCACGATACCACCCTCCACGATTATCCCTCCTACAACGGCTCCTACGAGCGCAGTGCTACTACCGTCGAGAGCTATTTGCAGCAGTATCCCAGCCTTTGCGTTGCGCTGGATATCCATCGGGATGCGATTCAGCGGGAAGACACTTTGGTCAAACCCGTGGTGACTATTGAGGGCAAAAAGGCCGCTCAGCTGATGATCGTTGCAGGCTGTGACGACAGCGGCTCCCTCGGTATTCCCACATGGAAAAACAACCTGCGCTTTGGCGCACGCTTACAGGATCAAATCGAGCAGCTTTATCCGGGTTTGTGCCGTCCGCTGTACTTCACCTACCGAAAATACAACCAGCACCTAACCAATGCTTCCTTGCTGTTTGAGGTAGGTTCTCATGGAAACACCTTAGAGGAAGCCCTGTACTGTGCCGAAATGGCAGGGGATGCTATCGGTGCCTATCTCGCCGCTCAGCTTTGAAGCAGGAGAAGCTCCTCCATACGGAGGGAAGGATGCAGGGCGCGGTTGATAACAAGAGCCAAAAAAGTTGCTCCTCGTTGAATCAACAGATCCACCTGCCGCGGCGTAGTCATCATGGGCTCCCCATCTGTTTCCGGACAGAGTGATGCCAAATCCACCACGGTGGGAATTCCCAACGCAATAACAGGACAGTGCAGTGTTTCCCTGTTCAGAGCTTTACGCTGATTCAGGACACCGGAGCCCGGTGCGATGCCGCTGTCAGACAGCTGCACCGTTGTGCCCAGACGCTCCAAAGACGCAGAAGCCAGCGCATCGACGACAATAACTGCCGCTGCCTGAATTTCTTCCGCGATAGCCTGTACGGTTTCCACCGCCTCCATGCCTGTCTTGCCCAACACATTGGGTGCAATGGATGCCACTCTCCGCAGCTGCGGAAAAACCGATTCCATGTGCCGAGTCACCAGAATCTGTTCTGCTGTGTATGGTCCCAGTGCATCGGGAGTAATATCCCGATTCCCCAAACCTACCACAAGCACGGTTCCTTCCGGAGGAAGAAGCTGTTTCAAGCCCTCGGCGGCGGCTTCCGCAAAGTCAGCCGTATCTGCCGACTCGTCCCAGAAAGGCGGCAGTTCCACTGTAACATAAACTCCTTTGGGCTTGCCGATTCTCTCGGCTGCTTCATTGCTGACGATCTCCACCAGTTCAACGGCTCCTATCCCCAAGGGTTGACGATGACATACAACACCGTCCGGTAAATGTTCGCTCTGCTGCAGACACTCCGCAGCCAAATCTGTGCGCATACGATCCCTCCTTTTCTCTTAGTGTGCGGAAAAATCCCTGAACTATCCACCCGTTCTCCTGCATTCTTCACGGAATCTTCATTGAAATATCCCCCTTTTCTGTGTTAGAATGAAGTATCTGAATAAATATCGGGAGTTTTACTATGAAACGACTTTGTTCCTTGATTCTGGTGCTGTGTTTTCTTCTCAGCCTGCTGACAGGCTGCGGCGAAAGCTCCACCTTGATTCGTTACGATATTTCCCATACGGTCAGCAATCTGGACCCTCAGTTTGCCACCGCCGAAACCGACCAGATGGTCATCCACAATCTCTTTGAAGGCCTGGTGCGTCAGCTTCCCGACGGCAGCATCGAAGCTGCTCTTGCTGAGGATTGGAGCATCTCCGAAGATGAACTAACCTATACGTTCCACCTGAGGCAGGATGCACAGTGGCACAATGGCCAGCCGGTGACTGCTCATGACTTCGTCTTTGCCTTCCGCCGCATTTTCAATGCTCTGTCTCCTTCTCCTTATGCTCAGCATTACCTTTTCCTGCAGGGCGCACGCTCCATTTTAGAGAATAATACCAATGCTGCCAATCTGGGTGTCCGCGCCAAAGGGGACCATACGTTGGAATTCCATCTTGCGCAGGCGGACTCCTCCTTCCTGGAAAAGCTCTGCCACTCCTCTGCCATGCCCTGCAACGAAGAATTCTTCAACGAGACCCGAGGAAAATATGGCAGCACGCTGAAAGCCACTGCTTCCTGCGGTCCGTTTTTCCTCAATCTTTGGGACAGTGAAAAACTGTATATTAAGAAAAGCAGCAGCTACTATGATGCCGGCAATGTACTGACCCCCGGCGTTTATCTCTGGATCGACCGCGAGAACCGTGGTGAAGAAGGCGAAACCATCACCCTCTATGATTTGGTTCTGGATGGGAAATCCGACAGCTGTGCTGTGACCTATCAGCAGGCGGAAGATGCCAAAGCACTGGGCTACAGCTGTCAGGAGCACATTGGTACAGTATGGGGCCTGGTGGCCAATCCGCAGCATCACCAGCTCTCCAATGAGAATATCCGCCGTTCTTTCTTCCACTCCGTCAACCGAGAGGAATTAGAGGGCTATCTGATCGAAAACATGGTGCTCTGCGACCGTCTGATTTCCCCGGAAATCTCCCTCTTCACAGAGCTTTATACCGATTCCACAGAGACTGACAGCGATATTTATGAGCCGGAACTGGCCCGCGAAGAATGGCAGGCAGGTCTGACAGAAATCGGCAGCCTCACTCTGGACAGCATGGAGCTTCTGGTTCCGCAGGACGGCGACGCGCCTTTCCTCTGCGGCATGCTGCAGCAGATGTGGCAGAGAAATCTCTCCGCTTTCGTCAATATCGTGTCTCTTCCCGCCGATGAACTGGAGCAGAGAGTCGCTGCCGGTGATTATGATTTGGCTATCGTGCCTTTCACCTCGTCCTCCAATTCTCCTTACGATGTGCTCTCCCGCTTCCACAGTGAATCTGCACTAAATGTATGGAATTATAACAGCGAAGACTTTGACGGGCTTTTGGATCGGGCTTCTGCCTCCTCTGATGAAGATTTCTCCCGCCGTAACTACGAACAGGCGGAGGAACTGCTGTACAGTGACTGCATTGTTTTCCCGATGTTCTACGAAATTTCCTACATTCTCTTTGCCCCTGATGTGACGGGCATCGAGATCTACCCTTATGGCGGCATGGTTCTGTTCAAAGACGCCGTTGCGATGAGATAAAAACAACGCCCCGACAATGTCGGGGCGTTGTTTCGTTTCAGAATATTACTGTGCGTTGTAGAAAATCTGTGCCAACGGAGAATCCGGAGTCAGAATCAGGGTTTTGTTGTCACCGCTCATGCTGAGTTTTGCAGCGTCAAGGGAACGAACAAAGCTGTAGAAGTCAGCGCGGGACTCATCTGCGTAGGCCTCGGACAGGATACGCATGTACTCTGCCTCACCTTCGGCTTCGATCTTTGCAGCCTGAGCTTCCGCCTGTGCGATCTGAATGGAGATGGTCTTGTCAGTTTCGGAACGAATCTTGGTTGCCTCAGACTCACCCTCCGCCTGATAGGAAGCGGCGATATTGTTACGTTCGGAGATCATTCGCTCATATACCGCCTGTTTGTTGTCATCAGGCAGGTCAAGGCGTTTGGTTTCCACTGCCACCAACTCAATACCGTACTTATCCAGACCGCCACCGATGTTTGCGAAAATAGACTGAGCCAGTGTATCGCGACCGCTGATGATCTCGGTCTGAGACAGGTTGGAGATGACGTTCTTCATGGAGTTGTAAACGATGGTGCTGATACGTGCCTCTGCGTTGGAGACGTTACCGTTCAGAGTCTGAATGAAGGTCAGCGGATCGGAAACTTTCCAAAGCACGAAACTGTCGGCTACCATGGTTTTCTTATCCTTGGTGATAACGTCGGAAATCGGCAGGTCGTAGAGCAGGACGGTGTTTGGAATGGTTTTTGCGTTCTGCACGAATGGGATCTTGAAGCTGAGACCCGGTTCATCGCGAACTGCAACGACCTTACCGAACTGCTGAATCATGGTGTACTGGTTTGGTTTGGTCACAACGAAGGAGTTACTGTACAGCACGCCTGCCACAATGAGAACCAGAAACAGTGGGATCAGCTTGCCGAGACGTTTCTTGGTTTTTTCCAGTGCAATGTCCACGAAAGGCTCTTTTGGAGTCTTTGGCGGCTTCGGTGGCTGGTACTGCTGATACTGATACTGTTGATTGAAGTTCTGATTATACTGATTGTTGTTATTTTCGTTCATCTTAGTTACCTCCTTCCGTACCGGTCAGCGGCTCGATTGGCAGGAATTTGGTGGTACTGCCGCTGCCATCATCAATGATGACTTTCATCTTCGGCAGCAGCTCTTCCATTGCCTCGAAGAACATACGCTGTTTGGTGATCAAAGGATTTTTCAAATACTCTTCATACATGGCGTTAAAGCGGGCAACCTGACCCTCTGCTTCGCTGATGCGGGCTTCTTTCACAGCCTCAGCCTGCTGCAGGATCTGGTCAACTTTCGCTTCTGCGGCAGGAACCTGCTCGCTCTTATACTTGTTTGCATTGTTGATCGCAGTTTCTTTGCTCTGTTTTGCGGTTTCTACGTTCTTAAACGCTTCCAGAACCTGTGTTGTTGGCGGTTCTGCGTCCTGAATGGTGATGTTCACCAGATGCAGACCCAAGTCTTCCTGCTCCAGACGGGCAATCAGCTTGTCCTTAATTTCTGCCTGAATCTCGTTTTTACCGGTGGTGATAACACTATCTACCGGGTACAGGCCGATGGTATCGCGGATGTAGCTCTGTGCCAGTGTTTTCAGGATCGCAACCGGATCTTCCGATGCGTAGAGGAATTTCACCGGGTCGGAAACCTGGTATTCCACGAAGAAATCGACGTTAACAAAGTTGTAGTCGGAGGTGATCATCAGGGATTCACTCTCAATGGAAGCCTCGGAATACATATCGTAGCCGATAGGAAAACCATTGATGACAGTGGAGACCTTCTGCACCTGCTGAATGAACGGAATCTTGAAGTGCAGACCCGGCTGACTGACTGTGGTAGGATTACCGAAGGTGGTTACCACCGCCTCCTCCTGTTCATTGATGCTGTACATAGACTGAGTCAGCGTCACAACACCGGCGAGCGCCAGTACGATCAGCGTACCCAGCAGTTTGGGAATGACAGATTTTTTCTTTTCCATGTGTTTGCTCCTTTTTCTTTTGGTCTCTGCAGAGACGATTTGACTTCTTGCTCGTTCGGGATTTCCCTTGAGTAAATAGTAACACAAGCTTCATCAAAACGCAAAGTCAGCCTTTGACCGCCTGATATCAATTTGACAAGCTTTTGTCAAAGTCACCGCAAGGGAAGCTGCGATCTCACGAATACTCGCTCAATCTCTTGTTTTCTCGCGTTTTCATTATTTAGTATTTGAACTCCAGTCCCAACAACTCCAGCGGACGGTCGCGTTTACTCTCATTCAGTTCTTTTCGCAAAGTAAGCATACTCAAATCGGTGAAACCCAGTTTGTGATACAGTTTCATGGCAGCGGTATTACGAGGCACCACATCCAGACAAATTGCTTCGTAGTCTGCTTTGCCACGAACAATATCCTCCGCCGCACTGATGGCTTCTGTTGCAATGCCTTGTCCACGTCGATTCTCATCTACAAAAATATCCTCAATCCAAGCTACGATAGGTCCACGATAGTTGAGGCGTAGGAAACCCACAGCTTCTTCGTTTTGCAAAATAACATAGAGTTCATTATCGCCACGCTGCCAGTCCTGCAAAGTTTCTGCAGCTTCGGACGATACTTTCTTTCTCTCCTCCTCTGTGATTTCCTTTACGAGAGCCTGATGAAATCCAAAGAACTCTACAATGCGGCGCAGGGTCTCCGCTTCAAAGTCTTCAGAATATTTCAACAAACGAATCATCTGATTGTTTTCACTTCTTTCTTTGTTTTTCCCTCAATGAAGCTGCGGAATTCCTCCACAGACCCTTCGGTAAAACCTGCTTTGTCATAAACCTGACCGTGACTGCGGTCGAAAATGAAAACAAAGCAATTTTTCAGTTCTACAATCTCCCCGATCACCTCGTAAGTCCATTGAGTTTTACCCACGGCGGTGATAGTTTCGTAGCCTTCCTCTTCAAATGTAGTCACAGACTTGTCCAGGCCCTTCAGCAAACGTTTACGGGCAATCCAACCGTTGATGGAGTCCTCAAATAAGAGCACCGCCAGCATAAACAATACCGCCAACAGTGTGATTACCCTTCTGAAATCCAGGGCAAAACCGTCATGAAACAGCAGAACCGGACTCAATACTACCGCAATCCATCCGAGAATATGCGACAATCTTCCGATTTTCTTTCTCACTGTTTTACGCAGTGCGTGAGCCAAATTAGTCAAAGTTTTCTGATCATAATTAGTTTCCACAATGAATTTCATAAAATCTCCCCCTTTTTCTCTTTTCTTTATTATATCATAGCTGTTTTCCCATGGCTACATGAAGTAAACTACACAGAACGCAAAAAAGTCCACCATCTTGCGATGGTGGACCTTCTGTTTGCGATAAGTTGTTCCTGAAGAACAGATTCCCAATCGGTAAGAAAATTAACGTTTGGAGAACTGTGGGGAACGACGAGCGCCACGCAGACCGTATTTTTTACGTTCTTTCATACGTGGGTCACGGGTCAGCAGACCTGCTTTTTTCAGGAGAGGACGCATTTCTTCGCCATTCTGCAGCATTGCGCGAGCAATACCGTGACGGATAGCGCCAGCCTGGCCGGAAACGCCGCCGCCTTTAACGGTGCAGATAACGTCGAATTTGCCTTCGGTAGAAGTTACAGCGAATGGCTGACGAACGATGGTTTTCAGGGTGTCCAGACCGAAGTATTCTTCGATGTCGCGGCCGTTGATGGTGATCACGCCGGTACCTGGGTAAACTCTAACACGGGATACAGAATGTTTTCTTCTGCCGGTGCCGTAGAAGTAAGCTTTTTTGCTTTCGTACATTGTAGTGGTCCTCCTTCCAATTAGAACTCGTAAACTTCTGGAGACTGAGCTGCATGAGTGTGCTCTGCACCTTTGAAGATGCGGCAACGGGTCAGTGCAGTTCTGCCCAGAGTGTTGTCTGGCAGCATGCCTTTAACAGCCAGCTGCATAGCCAGTTCAGGTTTGGTAGCCATCAGTTTGGAGTATTTCATCTCTTTCAGGCCGCCTACCCAACCGGTGTGACGGTAGTACATTTTCTGGTCGAGTTTTTTACCGGTGAGGATTGCTTTTTCAGCGTTGATGATGATGACATGGTCACCGCAATCAGCGTGTGGAGCGAAAACTGGTTTGTGTTTGCCGCGCAGCAGGGTAGCAGCCATAGCAGCGGTGCGGCCCAGTGGTTTGTTAGCAGCGTCGATGATATACCATTTGCGATTCAGATTGGATTCGTTAGGCATAGTAGTAGACATCGTAAATTACCTCCTATAAATATAATGTGTTTCCGGGCTCAGGTGTTTCTCCCGGCCGAGCTGTTTCCTCTCTCCACATCAGCGCCGCAGCGCATCAAAAGACGGAAACAGAGAAACCAACATGAGTTATTATACTCGTTGTCCAGTTCGAAGTCAAGCCTAAATTCGCCGATTTTTTAATTTACATCCCATTATCTCTCGATTTCTCTTTATTTTGCTCGGTTTCTCTTCGATTCTCATTTTCCAAGTCATAATTTGCTGATTTTTCTTTCTCTCCATTGTGGAAAGCTGTACAATTTGACGAAAACGCCTTACTTCCTGTAAAAATCGCATAAACAAGCCATTTTCTATGGCTTTTCCGCGGAGCTAAGTAAGATTTTCTTAGATTTCTCTTTGGAAAAGAGGATATTTTTTGTAAGATATTCTTTCCTATCCAATAATTTGTGATATAATAATAAGGTATGCTCTTATTATATTCCAAATGGGAGGGACTTGTCTTGAATCAACGTCTTGAGCATTTTTACCGCACTCTCAGCGGAAAACGAATTTCTCTTTTGGGCTTGGGTCGTACCCATCGCCCATTGATCCCACTGTTCCTGTCCAAGGGCGCTGCGGTTCTGCTCCGCGATAAACGCACCCGCGAACAGATCGGTGAAGAAGAATGCAGAAATCTGGAAGCCATGGGCGTCAGCCTGAAGCTGGGCGAAGGCTATCTGGATGGCCTGTGTGAGGACTCTGACATCGTTCTGAGAACCCCGGGCGTTTACTACTACCTGCCTGAGCTGCAGGCAGCTATCAAAGCTGGCGTATCCGTCACCAGCGAGCTGGAGCTCTTCTTCCAGTTCTGCCCTTGCAAAACCTACGGTATCACCGGTTCTGACGGTAAAACCACCACCACCTCCATCATTGCCGCTCTGCTGCGCGCAGCCGGCAAGACCGTTTATCTGGGCGGCAACATCGGCAATCCGCTGTTCCAGATGCTGGACGACATCAATGAGGAAGATGTAGCTGTTATCGAACTGTCCAACTTCCAGCTGCTGTCCATGCGCTGCTCTCCGGATGTGGCTGTGGTGACCAACGTAGCTCCAAACCACTTGGACGTTCATAAGGATATGGACGAATATGTGGATTCCAAACGCAACATTGTTCTGCATCAGAACGGCTTCTCCCGTACGGTGCTGAACTCTGATAACGAGATCACCATGTCCTTCCTGCAGCATGTGCGCGGAGATGCTCTCTTCTTCTCCCGCCGCCATCCGGTGGAACATGGCACCTATCTCCGTGACGACGGTATGCTCTGCATGGAGTATAACGGCGTGACCACTCCAATCGTATCCAAAGAGGAGATTCGCATCCCGGGTCTCCATAATGTAGAAAATTATCTGACCGCTTTTGCGGCAACATGGGAGGATGTCTCTGTGGAAACTATGGCAGAAGTAGCAAACACCTTTGGCGGTGTGGAACACCGCATTGAACTGGTTCGTGAGCTGAACGGCGCAAAATGGTACAATGACTCCATCGCTTCCAGCCCAAGCAGAACCATTGCCGGTCTGGATTCCTTCGACCAGAAAATCATTCTGATCGCCGGCGGTTATGACAAACAGATCCCTTACGAGCCACTGGCTCCAAAGATTCTGGAAAAAGTAAAGATCCTGATCCTCATGGGCGATACCGCTCAGAAGATCGAAGATGCCATTGCTGCTGAGATCGCTCCGGAAGTGATCAACGCTGTAACCGCATCCATGGGTCGTCTCGGCACCAAACGCCAGAAAACCTGCAACTGCGGCCTGCAGATGTACCGCGCAAAAACTATGGAAGAGGCTGTTACCATCGCTCATCTCTGCGCAATGCCTGGCGACATCATTTCCCTGTCCCCTGCTTCCGCAAGCTTTGATATGTACAAAGACTTCGAAGAACGCGGCAACCACTTCAAAGAACTGGTTATGAAACTGAAATAAACCGACGAGAAAAGGGAGAATCATTATGGAAACTTTTGAACTGCTCACCGCTCTGACTCAGGCGACCGGCGTTTCCGGCGAAGAGGACCATGTCCTCTCCGTCGCTGCCGAACTGGTAAAAGATCTGGGTGAAACCAGCATCTCCACCCTGAAGAGCCTGATCTGCAAAGTAAAAGTTGCAGATCCAAGCAAACCACACATCATGCTCAACGCACACATCGACGAGATCGGTATGCTGGTGCGCGGCATCGACAAAAACGGCTTCGCTAAAATCGCCCGCGTAGGCGGTATCGACCGCCGTATGATCATGTCCTCTCCGGTTATCGCTCACACCGAAGAAGGCGAATTCTACGGCGTTGTAGGCTCCACTCCTCCACACCTGATCAAAGGCGAAAAGAAAAACCCAACTCTGGACGAGGTTTATGTTGACTTTGGCTTCGACTCCAAAGAAGAGTGTGAAAAACATATTCCAATCGGTACCATCCTGACCTTCGAAGGCGAAATGGTGGAACTGAAAAACGGTCTGGCTGCAAGCAAAGCTATGGACGACCGCTGCTGCTGCGCTTCCCTGATTCAGGCTTGCCGTCTGCTGAAAGACATGGACACCGACTGCTCCATCACTCTGATGCTCTCCTCCATGGAAGAGGTTGGCGGTCAGGGCGCACAGACTGCAACCTACGGCATCGACCCAACTCATGCAATCGTTATGGACGTAACCTTCGGTTCTGCTCCTGATATGTCCAAGGAGAAATTTGCTCCGATCGGCGGCGGCCCAACCCTCTCCGGTAACGGCGCACAGGATTCCATCATGGCAAAACAGTTGATGGCTACTGCGAAAAAACACAAGCTGCCATTCTCTCTGGAACCATCCGGCGGCAATGGTGTTTCCGGTACTGACGCTGCAGGCGTTGTAAACCGCCGTGCCGGTGTTCGCACCGTTGTTATGGGTCTGCCTCTGCGCAACATGCACACCCCTGTGGAAGTGCTGTCCGTGGCTGACCTGGACAACTCCGCAAAACTGATCGCTGAATTCGTTGCTGAATACATTCGCTAAGAGGAGGCTGCAACATGACTACATTTGAACTGGTAAAAGCTCTCTGCGACATTGACGGTGTATCCGGCGCAGAAGACAAAGTACGCGATTACATCGAAGCTCAGGTAAAAGACTACTGCGACTGCAAAGTGGACGCACGCGGCAACCTGATCTGCTTCAAAAAAGGTAAAAAGACCCCTGCGAAAAAAATCATGCTCTCCGCACACATGGACGAGGTTGGCTTTGTTGTGACCGGCATCGATGATGACGGCTTCCTGCGCTTCTCCACCGTTGGCGGCATCGACTCCCGCGTGGTAATCGGCAAACGCGTTCGTCTGGAGAGCGGTATTCCTGCCATCGTTGGTACCAAACCAATCCACATGCAGAGCGCTGACGAGCAGAACACCCCACTGAAAATCTCCGATATGTATCTGGATATCGGTGCAAAAAACAAAGAAGATGCTCTGGAATCCGTTTCTCTGGGTGATACCGCAGCCTTCTTCTCCAACACCGTTCTCTTCGGTAATGACCGCATCAAAGCAAAAGCTCTGGACGACCGTGCAGGCTGTGCTTGCCTGATCCAGCTGCTGCAGCAGGAAGCTGAATATGACTTCACTGCTTGCTTCACCGTTTGCGAGGAATGCGGCAAATCCGGCGCTGACAACGCTGCATACAGCGTACAGCCTGATATTGCGATCGTCGTAGAATGCACCACCGCTGCTGATGTTCACGGTGTCGGCGAACTGGATCAGGTTGTAAACCAGGGCAAAGGTCCTGCTTTCGTTCTGATGGACACCCGCTGCATCTATGACCGTGCCCTCTTCAAAAAAGGTATGGCGATTGCAAAAGAACATAACGTACCTTGTCAGGTAAAACGCGCTACTTCCGGTGCAACTGACGCTGCTGTGATCCAGACCATGGGTGCTGGTGTAAAAGTAATGGGCGTTTCCATGCCTGGCCGTTACATCCATTCTGCATCTTCCACTCTGAAACTGTCCGACATTGACGCAACCACCCAGCTGCTGGGTCACCTTGTCAACGGTCTGGCTGACTAAGAAACTTTCCTCTGCGGCACGGTGGAAAACACCTGCCGCAGAATTTTTCCACATAAGACCCCAATAGAATTGGAGCAACTATACCTATGAGTAACAATTTTTTCAACATCAATAAAGAACTGGAGGTACTGGGTTCCCGCGCGCAGAAGATGGCTTCCGAGCGCTTCCGCGAGATCGATGAGATCGCTCAGTACAACAGTGAAAAGGTGCTCTCCGCCTTCATCAAGAACGGCGTCAGTGAGTCCCACTTCACCGCTACCACCGGCTACGGCTACGGTGACCGCGGTCGTGAAGTGCTGGATGAAGTACTGGCTCAGATCTTCGGCTGTGAGGATGCACTGATCCGCTATAACTTTATGTCCGGTACCCATGCCATTGCCACCGCTCTCTTCGGCGTTCTGCGCCCGGGCGACGAGATGGTTTCTCTGACCGGACTGCCTTACGACACTCTTCACGGTGTCATCGGTCTCAGCGGCGAGCCGGGCTGTGGCTCCCTGAAAGACTTCGGCGTCAAATACCGCCAGTTAGACCTTACCGCAGAAGGAAAAGTTGATTTTAACGCCATCCCTGCTGCTGTAAAAGGCGCAAAAGTGGCCTACATTCAGCGTTCCCGCGGCTATTCCCTCCGCGATTCTCTCTTTGTTTCCGACATCGAGAAGATCGTCAAGAAGGTCAAAGAGGGCAATCCAAACGCTCTCATCGTGGTGGACAACTGCTATGGTGAATTCGTGGAACGCACCGAACCAACTCAGGTCGGCGCTGACCTGATCATCGGTTCTCTGATCAAAAACCCGGGCGGCGGTATCGCCCCAACCGGTGGCTATATTGCAGGCCGTCATGATCTGGTGGAACTCTGTGCACAGCGTTTGACCGCACCGGGCGTTGGTAAAGAGATCGGCTGCACACTGGGCAACAACCGTTCCCTGTTCATGGGTCTGTTCTTTGCACCGACCGTTGTCGCTTCCGCACTGAAAACAGCAACCTTCGCTTCCGCACTGTTTGAACTGCTGAAATACGAAGTCACTCCACGCTACTGTGATTCCCGTGCAGACATCATTCAGGCAATCAAACTGAAGGAGCCAAACGCTCTCATTGCCTTCTGTGAAGGCGTACAGAAGGGCGCACCGGTAGACTCCTACGTAACTCCGGTTCCATGGGACATGCCGGGCTACGACAGCCAGGTTATTATGGCCGCTGGTGCCTTCCATAATGGTGCATCCATTGAGCTGTCTGCTGATGCTCCTCTGCGCGAGCCATTTGCAGTATGGCTGCAGGGCGGTCTGACCTTCGAAACCGGTAAGGTTGGTATCCTTCTGGCTGCACAGTCCATGCTGGAAAAAGGCATTATTAATCTGTAAACCGCAAATAGAGGCAAGGAATTAATTTCCTTGCCTCTATTTTTTTACACATAAATAACGAGTCACCGTTTCTCCGTTATAATTCTTTTGTATTTCTGTGATTCGGAAACCATTCTTTTTATAAAATAGTACCGCATCTCGATCAGTTTCTGCGTTCAGTTTTGCATCTGGGAATATCTCCTGTACTTTTTGAATCAAAAAACTTCCCAATCCACAATTTCTGCTGCCCTCTTCCACTGAAATACCGATAATTTCCGCCTGATCAGTTGAGGTAAACTTCAAAACCAAAAGACCTTTTCTTTTACTATCATGCACACAAGCAAATATGCGAATCCAGTCATCCATCAGCCAAGACTGCACTTTTTTCCTGTATTTATCTTCATTCGGCAAATACATGCAGTCTTTGTAAACATTATATAATGGCAGCAGTTCGTTTTTTGTTGTCATTTCAAGTAGCTCACGATGCATGTTTTCGCCTCCAATCTCTGAATTTTTACAAAAAAATCCCCCATCCATTCGGATGGGGGATTAACATGTCGGCATCGCTCTATCTTCCCAGGCAGTCACCCGCCAAGTATTTTCGACACTGATGAGCTTAACTTCTGTGTTCGGAATGGGAACAGGTGGATCCTCATCGCCAGTAACACCGACTTTAACATTGAATTGAACAAGAATACTTTTTATGAACCAAGATCACTTGGTCAAGCCCTCGACCGATTAGTATTGCCAAGCTGAATGTGTCACCACACTTACACTTGCAACCTATCAACCTTGTAGTCTTCAAGGGGTCTTACCTGATTACTCAGTGGGATAT
>JAFSIC010000017.1 GCA_017439985.1 Oscillospiraceae bacterium | reverse complement strand
TTTCATGGTATAGTAATAAGTGGATAATTCCAATTCTACTCTTGGAGGGATTGTTTTGAAAAAAGAGAAAGAAATCATTGTCATTGGTCATAAGAGTCCGGACAGTGACTCCATTTGTTCCGCGGTTGCTTACGCGCAGCTGAAACGTCAAATGGATGGTGGAAACTATGTTGCAAGACGTGCCGGTGACATCAATAAGGAAACGGCGTTCGTTCTTGATTACTTTGGCGTGGAAGAGCCGGACTACCAGCCTGATGTACGCACCAGAGTCAGCGATATTGAATTTGAGGTCGTTCCGAGCGTGGACCGCAACATGTCCATTCGTGAGGCTTACCTGACCATGAAGGAGCATAACAGCACCACGCTGTGTATCACCAATGAGGACAATTTGATCAGCGGTATCATTACTATGACTGATATTGCCGGCGCTAACCTAGATGTACTGGATAATCAGTTGGTTTCCAAAGCAAAAACTCCATTTAAAAATATTGTAAAAACACTGAATGCCCGTGTTCTCTGCGGCGACATTGATAAAGTTTTCGATGAAGGCCGCGTGACCATCGGTGCAAACACACCGGAAAAAATGGTGGACTACATCAGCAAGGGTGACCTTGTTGTACTGGGTGACCGTTTTGAATCTCAGTTCTTTGCAGTGGAAATTGGTGCATCCTGTATCGTCCTCGGTACGGATGGCGAGCCAAATCCAACGATTCTGGAGCTGGCAAGAGCAAGAGAATGTATCGTTCTCAGCAGTCCTTACGACAGCTATACGGTTTCCCGTCTGATCAACCAGAGTATGCCTGTAGAACATTTCATGCTCAGTAAAAACATTCTCAGTTTTGAACTGGATGACTTTGCAAAAGATGTTAAGGATGTTATGTCCAAAGAGCGTCATCGTTACTTCCCGGTGACCGATCATCAGGGTCACTACCTTGGTCTGATTTCCAAACGCAATATGCTGGCGATGGAGAAAAAACGCGTGATCCTCGTTGACCACAACGAGAAGAATCAGGCGGTAGACGGTGTTCAGGGCGCAGATATTCTGGAAATCATCGACCATCATCGTCTGGGTGGTATGGAAAGCATCAATCCGCTGCTGTTCCGCAATCATCCTCTGGGCTGTACTGCAACCATCGTTTATCAGATCGCCAAAGAAAATGGTCTGGAACTGTCTCGTCAAACTGCCGGTCTGCTTTGTTCTGCGATTTTGTCTGATACACTGATGTTCCGCTCTCCAACCTGTACTGCAACCGATAAAGCGGCGGCTGAGGAGTTGGCTGTCATCGCAGGTATTGAGATCGAAGAATATGCACAGCAGATGTTTGAAGCAGGCAGCGACCTGTCTTCCAAGTCCACAGAAGAAATCTTCTATCAGGACTACAAGACCTTCAGCACCGCCGGCAAGAATTTCGGCGTTGGTCAGATCACTTCTGTCAGCAAAAACGGTCTGCAGCAGATGCAGAGCAAACTGCTGGAATTTATGCAGGAGAAACATCGCCAGAACCCGGACATGATGTTCTTCTTCATGTTGACCAATATTCTGGAAGAGAGCAGTGTTGTTCTGTACTGCGGTGGAAATTCCAAAGAACTGTTGGCTGCAGCGTACAATAAGGAGATTCCGGACGACGGCGTTGTGATTGAGGGTATGGTTTCCAGAAAGAAACAGCTGCTGCCTGATTTGATCGCTGCAATGCAGCAGTAAGGAGCACTTATGCTGAGAGATTTGGTACTTAAGAACCGCAGTTACCGCGGTTATGATGAAAGTTATCGTTTTAGCAGGGAAGAACTGCTGGATTTTGTGGACCTGGCGCGACAGACAGCGGCCAGTGCCAACATTCAGCCGCTGAAGTATCATATTGCTTATGAGAAAGAGCAGGTGGATCAGATCCAGCCGCTGACTCGCTGGGCAGGCAGTCTGCCTCAGCTGAATCTGCCTTATCCCGGCACAAGACCAACGGCATTTATCACTATCTGTCAGGATATGAATATCGGCAGCAATCCAACCTCTTTCCTGCCGGATGTGGGTATCACCGCGCAGACGATCCTGCTGGCTGCCACAGAGAAAGGCTTGGGCGGCTGCATGATCGGCAGTTTTGAGAAAGTGGAGCTGAAAACCTTGCTGAATCTGCCGGAGCACATTGAGCCGAAGTTGGTCATCGCTTTGGGTAAACCGGCGGAGGAGATCATTCTTACCGAACCAAAAGAAGACGGCAGCGTGAAATACTACCGCAGTGAGGACGGAAAAACTCACTACGTTCCAAAACGAAAACTGGAAGATATCATCCTCTAACGAAAAAGAGCTGAGTTCACAGGAACTCAGCTCTTTCTTTATTCTTCGGTCACATAGACCATATCGCCATGGTGATAAATTTGGATCATGCATTCCTTAACGTCACAACCCTTGGAAAAATACCCACCAAAGTGGCTCTGATTGTAACCGTAGGTTTCATCGATAATTTCAACGCTGGCATCTTGGAAATCGCTTTTGAGAAAATCCTTGAGGAATTTCTTTTCTGCTTGGAACTGACCGCTGTTGCCGCAGAAATCAAAGATGTAAACGTAGGAAAAATCCCAATCGACTTGATGAAACTCGATATGACCGTCCGGCTGTCCGAAAGGCGGCAGGGTCCTCACCATACCGGATTGACTGAACAAAGTCAAATCATCTTTCTGAATTTCAAAAGAAATCAGCTTCATGTCGTGGAGGCTGTATGGCGTCAGAATATTTTGACGAATCGTGTTCATAATCGGGCTCCTTTATTCAAATTCTACTCTGCCGTAAATCAGCGGCTGTACCTGCGGCTTCACGGAAGAAAGGTGAATGGATGCACGCAGCTGCTGTTCGGCATTATCCAGAGTATTTGGGTCGTTGGTGTAGAGAACAGCCAGTGTCTGGCCTTTTTCCACAAAGTCACCGGGCTTGATGTTCAGAATGATGCCGGCTGCATGGTCGATGGAATCTTCCTTCGTAGCGCGGCCTGCACCCAAAAGCATGGCGGAGATACCGCAATTTTGCGTATCCATATGACTGACATACCCGCTTTCCTCCGCACAAATTTCTCGTTGGATGGAAGCCTGTGGGAAGATGCTGTAATCGTCCACAACAGCAGGGTCTCCGCCCTGTGCAGCGATCATATCGCGGAACTTCTGCAGCGCAGAGCCGTCTGCAATGCGCTGAACAGCCAACTTACGGCAATCATCCAAGCTGCCTTTTTCAGCGAGGAAGAGCATATTGGCGGCAAGCTCGATGCAAAGGTCGTTAAAATCGTCAGGCCCCTTGCCTTTCAAGGTCTCGATGGCTTCGATAACCTCTAAGCTGTTGCCGATGGAGCACCCCAGGGGTTGATCCATATTGGTAATGAGAGCCACCGTGTTGCGACCGGCATGGTGACCGATAGCAACCATCTCCTTGGCTAAGGCATAGGCAGCTTCCGTGGTTTTCATAAAAGCGCCGCTGCCGGCTTTTACATCAAGAACGATGGCATCGGCACCGGACGCCAGCTTTTTACTCATAATACTGGAAGCGATCAGAGGCAGGCTGTCCACCGTAGCGGTGACGTCGCGAAGAGCATAGAGCTTCTTGTCGGCAGGAGCCAGATTTCCTGTTTGGCCGATGAGAGCGATGCCGACGGAGTTGACGATAGAGAAAAATTCGTCGGTTGGGATGGAGATGCGGTAGCCCGGAATGGATTCCAATTTATCCAATGTTCCTCCGGTATGTCCTAAGCCGCGACCGGACATTTTGGCAACAGGCACGCCGCAGGCTGCAACAATGGGGCCGACCACCAGCGTGGTTTTATCTCCGACGCCGCCGGTACTGTGTTTATCGACTTTGATACCCTTGATCCCACTCAGGTCAGATTGATCGCCGGAGGCTGCCATAGCCATCGTCAGAGCGGCAGTTTCTTTAGAATCCATGCCCATCAGTCGGATCGCCATGCACAGAGCCGCCGCCTGATAGTCGGGGATGCTTCCCTTGGTGTAGCCCTCAACAAAGAAAGCCAACTCTGCATCACTGAGTGTCTGTCCCAGTTTTTTCTTTTCAATGATGTCGATCATGCGCATGAAGATCCCTCCTGTTGCTTTGTTCGATTTGTCTTGCTATCTTTATAGTAGACCAATCGGCGAAAAAAGTCCAGTCAGGATTTGTGAACAGAGCTGTGACATTTTTCCAAGTTTGTCGTTTTATAAGTGAAATGGGCAAAGGAGGTGAGGCTTTGAAACAGAATATTCTGGAAGAGATATACGAAAAGTATTATCGCAGCGTGTATTTATATGCCTATTCACTCTGCAAAAACCACCATTTGGCACAGGAAATCTGCAGCGATACCTTTTTCAAGGCCTTGCTTTCCTGCGGTGACGATACCCCGTCCATTCAATACTGGCTGCTGCGAGTCTGTAAAAATTGCTTTATCGATCATTGGCGCAAAGCACAGAAGCGCAGTCCTGCCACTATTGAAGAGCTGCCGCTGAAAGCAGACGACGATCCCTTGGATGCAATTCTGCAGAAGGAGGAGCACAGGCGACTGTATCAGGCGATTTTACAGCTTCCGGAACAGACGAGGGAAGTGTTGCTGTTATTTTATTTTGAGGGCTTCAGTGGGCAGAAGATCGCCGCTGTGACAGGGCGAACGCCCGGTGCAGTACGAACCTTGCTCTATCGTGCGCGAGCACAGCTGAAAGACTTACTAAAGGAGGAGATTTGATGAATTTTGCAGATATGCTGCAGCGATATAAAAACGGAACGGCCAGTATGGAAGAAATCCAGATGGTCGAGGAAGAAATCAGAAAGAACGAGCTGATCAATGAGTATCTCAGCGAACAGCTACCGCCAATGCCAATGCTGGATGAGCCTGTGCCTCCGGATGCGGAAAAGCAGAGAAGAAAGCAGGAAATCAAGAAAATCAACCGTGCGGTGAACATCAAGCTGTGTAAAATTCTCAGCGTCATGCTGGCACTGATCGTTGCAGCCGGTTCCTATGTGAAGTGTGTGGCGGTACCATCCTACGACGCACAGTTCTATAATCCATTGGCTGCCATTAAGAATGTGCCGGATGTGCGCGATGATTCCGATGATAAAAATGTGACCAATGAAGAGCTGTTTTCTCCGCTGTACTTAGCGGCGAGAGCATTTACCGAAATCAACTGTCCCGGCTGGTCTGTGACCAGTGCGGAAGCGGAATCTTTGGGCTTTGGGTGCTACGATGTCAGCATCACTTCAGAGCATTTGATGAAGTACGACAGGAATTTCAGCTGTAAATTGGTAGAAGGCGTGCAGGACAGCGGAGCGGGAGAGAAATGGTTCTTTGAGCGTGCGAATAATAGAGTGTTTTATGATAATGGCCCTTATCACTCTCGCTACGTACTCAGTGATGGTACGACAACTACTGAACAGCCGGAATCCCACCGCACGTCACATCGTGAGGCGCTGGAAGGAATGCCGAAGAGTGTATATCTGAGTGCCTACATCAGCTTCGATGAGGATTTGACCGTGGAGGAATTGCTGGAACTGGACGATGAACTGGGAGTCAGTGTACACTGGGCACCGGTCCGCATCAGCTATAAGGAGCATTTCCAGCTGATGGGCTTCTCTATGGGGCAGTTGGGTACAGTGATGGAACCTACCGAGGAATTTGAGGAAATGTTCCCGCACTTTGAGCTGGATGCCAGCTTGCTGTATAGCGATGAACTGCCGGAGAAACATGTTATGGTTGAGGAACATTTCAAGAGTCTTTTGAAATATCTGACTTACCAGAAAGAATTTTTAACTGCCTTCTGCAGTCCAAGCGGACAGGTCAATTCCTGTGGTAATGTCATCAACTATCACGATGCTCTGACCTATGTGAAGAACAATGGTGTCATGGTTTACGGCGCTTTCGTGATTGGTACACGCGATGAAATGATCGAACTGGAACAGAGAGCCGAGGTTGCAAGCTTCCATCTGGAAGATGTCAAACTGGCAGTAGGCGTATAAAAATCAAAACCCCGAGGAATATTCCTCGGGGTTTTCTACGTTTTGTATTGTTTTTTTACTCGGAAAGCAGGAGACGATCGCTTTCAATATTGAATTTTTCCAGCAAATCGCGGACAGTCAGGTGTTTCTTTTCTTCACCTTTGATGTCTACCACAACTCGGCCGCTGTCCATCATGATGAGGCGGTTGCCGTACTGAATGGCGTTTTTCATGTTGTGGGTGATCATAACGGTAGTCAGTTTGTCACGGGCAACGATCTCATCAGTCAGCTGCAGAACCTTGTCAGCGGTTTTCGGGTCGAGAGCAGCGGTGTGCTCGTCAAGCAGCAGCAGATTCGGTTTCTTGAGAGTGGCCATCAGCAGAGTCAGAGCCTGACGCTGACCACCGGACAGCAGACCAACTTTACTGGTCATGCGATTTTCCAAGCCGAGTCCGAGGGTCGCCAGCTTCTCACGGTAGAGCTCACGCTCTTTGTTGGAGATGCCTCCGCCCAATCCACGGAAGAGACCACGGCGATAAGCAAGGGCCAGATTTTCCTCGATACCCATGGTTGCGGCAGTGCCCATCATCGGGTCCTGGAACACACGGCCAAGATATTTGGCGCGTTTGTGTTCGGGGAGATGAGTCAGGTCGATGTTGTTCAAGCGAATGGAGCCTTCATCCACCGGATAAACACCGGCAATCAGGTTCAGCAGAGTGGATTTACCTGCACCATTGCCGCCGATGACAGTGACAAAATCGCCGTCTTCCAACTTCAAGTCGATGCCATTGATGGCGCGTTTCTCGTTAACAGTACCTGCATTGAAGGTTTTGTAAACAGATTTAATTTCCAGCATGTTCGTTCCCCCTCTTTACAGGTTTGCTGAAGTATTTGGCTTTCCAGTATGGAAGCGCCAGGAAAACTGCCACGATGACAGCGGTGAGCAGTTTCAGATAGTCGGAGTTGAGGCCGAACCAGAAAACGACCTGCAGAACGGCGTAGTAAATGATGGCGCCGAAAACAACAGCAAGAAGTTTGGCTGCGAAGTTGGTAAAGATTTTGCCGAAGACAACGTCACCGATGATGACGGCAGCCAGACCGATAACGATGGCGCCGATGCCCATCTTAACGTCCGCAAAGCCGTTGTACTGACTCAGCAGAGCACCGGAAAGAGCCACCAGACCGTTGGCACACATGAGACCGATGATTTTTGTCATGTTGACATTGATGCCCTGTGCGCGGGACATATTGGGGTTTGCACCGGTCGCACGAACAGAACAGCCAAGGGAGGTACCGAAGAACCAGTACAGCACCGCGATGATGACAACGACCAGTACAGCACAAATCAGAATGGCTTCGGTGATGTAGCGCAGGGAAATCAGCAGATCGTATTTATCAACGCTGATGGATTGGTTGGACTTCTGCATGATGCGCAGATTGATGGAATACAGCGACAGCTGCGTCAGAATGCCGGCCAGAAGCGCCGGAATGCCCATAGCAGTATGCAGCAGGCCTGTCACCAAACCGGCCAGCATTCCCGCTGCAAGAGCTCCCAGCATGGCTGCCCATGCAGGGAAGCCCGCCAGCATCATCATAATGCAGACAGCGCCGCCGGTGGTGATGGAACCGTCAACAGTCAGGTCAGAAATATCGAGGACGCGGTAGGTGATGTAAACACCGATGGCCATGATGCCCCAGATCAAGCCCTGTGCTACCGCACCGGGCATTGCGTTCAACAGGTTCATGATATTCAAAGTAATTCCTCCTTAAACGGAAATCCTGCGGTACAGAGTACCGCAGGACGGAAAAGTTATTCAGCGGTTTCGATAGCGATGTAGCCTTCCAGTGGGGTCAGACCCATCTGCTCACAGATCGTTGGATTATATTTTTTCGTAACAGATGGTGCGAACTGAATTGGCATAGCAGAGATGTCAGCACCTTTTACAAGGACTTCGTAAGCCATTTCGCCGGTGGTCTGTCCCAGTTCTTCGTAACTGATGGAGAGTGTTGCCACGCCGCAGCCGGAGCAGGTTGCTTCCTCACCGGCAATGACAGGAACATTGGCAGGGATAGCGATGTTGGCGATGATACCGGTGTTGTCTGCTACGGTGTTATCGGTTGGAACGTAGATAACATCGCTGTTCTGGCAGGCGTTGGTGGTAACGGTAGCCAAGTCGTTGGAGTCGGAGAAGGTGAACTCGGTGCAGGTGAAGCCCAGAGCTTCCAGATGAGGTTTGATCATATCGATCTGGTAGCGGGAGTTTGCTTCACCGGAGCAGAAGAGCAGACCAACATTTTTCGCGTCAGGGAACCATTCTTTTACGATAGCAGCCTGTTCATCCAGAGGAGCAAGGTCGGAGGTACCGGAGATATTTCTGCCGGTGCTTTCGCCCATATCAGGCTCTTCCAGTGCGGTTCCGTAGCTGGAAATGGAGGTGCCGAGAATCGGAATGCTGTCGGTGGAAGATGCGGCAGTCTGCAAAGGAGCAGTTGCATTCGCAAGAATCAAATCCACTTTGGAAGAAACAAAACCATTGATGATCGTACCACAGGTGGTTGCTTCGCCGTTGGCGTTCTGTTCCTGGAACTCAATGGTCTTGCCGTCAGCAGCTGCCAGTTCGGTCAGTGTGTCTTTGAAGCCTTTGGTCGCGGCATCCAGAGCAGGATGCGGAGCCAGCTGGCAGATACCTACCGTATAATCAGCGCCGCCGGAGGAGCAGGCGCTCATAGTCAAAGTCATAGCGACAGCCAGTAATGCAGCGAAGAAACGTTTTTTCATAAAAATCCTTCTTTCTCAATATACTGATCTCTCACGGGGATCTTGTTTATTAGTTTAACGCGTTAAATCAGTAATGTCAAGAGGTTTTGTTAAATTTTCATCATTTCACAACAAAAAACCCAGACATTTCTGTCGGGAAATGTCTGGGTTTTCATTTTTATTCTTCGTCGCTGCCAAAGAAGGTGGACCAATCAAATGGATCGCCGCCATCTTCTTCGCTGCTCTTGTCCTCTTCATCATCAAATGCAGAGGAACCGTAGCCGCCGTGAACGGTACAGTTGGATGGAAGAACCGTATCCTTGTACCAGCCGGTAGCGGTATTGGTACAGCCGGCAACTGCGATCTCACCGGAGTCTCTGCAGTAGGTCAGCGGAATAACGTGTTCGTTTTCCTCAAACTGTTTTGGTTCCAAGCCCTCATGCAGTGGGAGCATGATGTTTTTCCAAAGCTTTGGGGTTGGGTAAGAGGAGTAGAAGATCTCGCTGTGGTCGTCATAACCCATCCATACACCGGTGATGTAGTATGGGGTGTAACCGATGAACCACAGGTTATCGTTGTCAACCGGAGTCAGTACACCGTCTACCAGTTTGGTACCGGTGGAAGAACCGGTTTTACCGCCTGCCGGCATACCGATGGAGGACAGGTTTGCAGCCGCACCGGTACCCTGAGTAACAACGGTCTGGAGCAGTTTGTTCATAACGGTAGCGGTCTGTTCGGAAATAACGCGAACCTGTTTGGTATTGCGTTCCAGAATGACGTTGCCTTCGGAGTCGGTTACCTTGGTGTAGGTGTAAGGTTTTACATATTTACCCTGAGTTACGAACATCTGATATGCGCCGGTGATCTCTTCCAGAGTAACACCGTAGGTCATACCGCCCAGAGCCATTGGGGACAGGGCGATGTCGCGCTCGCTGAGATTTTCAAATTCCAGCTTGTTCAGAAGGAAGTTGTAGCAGCGTTCCGGACCGATGGTTTTTACCAGTTTTACCGGAATGGTGTTGATAGACTGCTGCAGTGCGTACTGAATGGTCATTGCACCGGAGTAGTAGCCGGAGTAGTTCTTCGGACCCGGTTCGGAAGGGCCGAAGTAGTCAGGCAGTGGATTATCGTCCCACAGAGAGGACCAGGTCACCAGATCGGATTCCAGAGCCTGCAGGTAAGCGGAGATCGGTTTGATGGAGGAACCCGGATGGCGTACAGACATGGTAGCATTGTTCCAACCGCGGGCAGTGGTCTTTTCATTACCGCCGATGATGCCGAGAACCTGTCCGCTTGGTGCGATGGTGATAGCGGCGGTTTCCGGATATTCGGTATTCAGAACACCCGGGAAGCTGGCATTGTCATCGTAAACGGCTTCCATTTTAGCCTGCACTTCTTCATCCACGCAGGCGTAAATGTTGAGACCGCCGTTTTTCAGCAGAGTTTCCGCATAAGCAGCGGTGTAGCCCTTTTCGTTGATCAGATCCTCGGTTACATCCTCCAGAACCTGGTCGATGTACCAACCCTCAGAGAGAGTGGTATCGGTTTCTGCTTTTTTCGGAGCAAGAGTTGGGGTGTAGTTGTTCCACTTTTCCTCTTCTGCTTCGTCGATGTAGCCGTTTTCTCTCATCATATAGAAGATGTATTCCCGACGTTCTTTGTTGTGCTCCATGCCCTTTTCAGTACGTGGATTGTAGTAGGTCGGGTTGTTGGTGATGGCGATGATGGTCGCGATCTCACCGAGGTTCAGCTCATCAACAGTTTTGTTGAAGTAGCCGTCGGCTGCTGCTGCGATACCGTAGCAGTTATTGCCGAAGAAGACATAGTTCAGATAAACCTTCAGAACTTCCTCTTTGGAGTAGGCTTTGTTCAGTTTGATTGCCTGGAAGATCTCTTTGATTTTACGTTCCGGAGAGAACTCATCGTTACCGGTCAGGTTTTTGATGACCTGCTGAGTAATGGTGGAACCACCCTGAGAGCTGCTCTGTGTAAAGAAGGTCAGAGTAGAAGCAACAGTACGCTTCCAGTCAACGCCGTTGTGTTCCCAGTAACGATGGTCTTCCGCTGCAACCAGACAGTCAATGATGTCCTGAGGGATATCACGGTAATTGGTGATCTCCATACGGTTTTCATCGCCGTGAAGCTCACGAATCTTTTCGTATTCGCCGGTTTCGCTGTTGATGGCATAGACAGACGAAGAGTTGGCCATGGTGATGTCTTCCAGCTTCAGGTCCGGCTCACCTTCCAGGGATTTGAAGATGTAAACAGACATGACAGCGGCACAGGTAGAGCCGCAAATAATACCCATACAAATCAGCAGGGCGATACAGCGCATCATAGCGCCGAAGAAGCGGCGGATCGGGCCGTGTTTCTTTCTTGGACGTTTGCTCATCCAATCAATCCTCCTTTATGAAGAATCATTGCAAGTACATTTCATTATACCATTAAAAGATGGGATAGAAAAGCATTTTTCGAGAAAAATGTTCGGAAATACCGACCTTACACTGAGTATAACACAATCTTTGTGAAGAAATCTTAAATTTATTGAAAAGTCTTCATCGAAGAATATGAAAATGTTCGGAAATGTTTGGTTGACAATCTGCTGTTTTTTCCTCAGACGGGCATTCTTCCGTGGTATAATAAAGAAGGGGAAGAACCCCCATTGGAGCTGTGCATGGGGAGACGCACAGCGGACATACAGAAAGGATGTATCAAATGAAAAAGCATAGTGAACTGGGCTTTGCAACAAGACAGATCCATGTGGGTAAGCAGAAGAATACGGCAGGCGCTCTTTGTGCACCGATTTATCAGACTTCGACCTTTGAGTTTGAAAGTGTGGAGCAGGGTGGTGCCCGCTTTGCCGGACAGGAAAACGGTTACATCTATACTCGTTTGGGCAATCCGACCATCACGGCGGTTGAAGAAAAGATCGCATCTCTGGAAAACGGGGAAGCTGCTGTGGCTGCAGCTTCTGGTATGGGCGCTATCTCGTCTGCGTTGTGGTCTGCACTGAAAGCCGGTGACGAGATCGTTGCGGATAAGACGCTCTACGGCTGTACGTATGCGCTGATGAGCCATGGATTGACTCAGTTTGGTGTCAGCACCAAGTTCGTGGATCTCACAGATCCGGAAACTCTGAAAACGGCATTGACGGAGAAAACCAGAGTGGTTTACTTTGAAACTCCTTGCAATCCGACTCTGAAGATTCTGGACATTGAGCGTCTTGCTTCCATTGCCCATGAATACAATCCGGGGATTCTTGTTATTGTAGATAATACCTTCTGTACTCCGTACATTCAGCGTCCGTTGGATTTGGGCGCAGACGTTGTGGTACACAGTGCGACCAAATATCTGAATGGTCATGGAGACGTCATTGCCGGTTTTATTGTTGGCAAAGAGGACTATATTATGAAGTGCCGTATGTTCGGTTTGAAAGATATGACCGGTGCGACCCTGAGTCCGTTCGATGCATTTCTGATTGCCCGCGGCCTGAAAACTCTGGACATTCGTATGGAGCGCCACTGCGCTAACGCGAAGAAAATCGCAGAGTTCCTCGTGCAGCATCCGGCAGTAGCAAAAGTGTACTATCCGGGTCTGGAGAGCTTTGAGGGTCATGAAGTAGCGAAAAAACAGATGAAACTTCCGGGCGGTATGATCTCCATTGAACTGAAAGCCGACCGAGCAACGACAGCAGCCTGCATCAATAAACTGCAGCTCTGCACCATTGCAGTTTCTCTGGGTGACGCAGAGACTCTGGTAGAGCATCCGGCAACCATGACCCACTCCACCTATACGGCGGAGGCGTTGGCTTATGCCGGTATTCCGGAGGGGCTGGTGCGTATCAGCGTGGGTCTGGAGGATCCGGAAGATATCATCGCTGACTTCAAGGCAGTTTTGGACACACTTGCATAAAATAGAACAGAAGCTTCTCACAGGCGGCCGAAAGGCCGCCTGTTTTCTGCATAAATACGAAAGGGCAGTGCAGAATAAGGAAGAAAAGTCTGTGTGGAGGTGTGGAAATGAGCCGGAATCTGTTACTGACCTGCGCGGCGATTCTTGCTGTGGTGATCGTAGTGACCTTTTTCCTGACAGTGCCCCAGAGTTGGGTGGAGGAGGAATCTTCACTGCAGCCGACGGAGGAAGTTCCAAAGGAAAATGCGGAGTATGCTTACGAACTGAAAGTCTGCGACGGCAAACTGGCGGTCTATTTCTATGGAGAAACACAGCCACGGAGGGTCTTTGATGTTTATATCCAAACCCTGCCCGAATTGGACAGAAAACAGCTGGAGCATGGGATTCCGGTAAAAGATTACGAAGAATTACTGAAACGGATCGAAGATTACAGCAGTTGAAACCTTTTTCTCGGCGAAAGTAACAGTTTTGTCATTAGCTTGCAATCAAAAAAGGCTGATTTTCATAAAAAGCTGCGGTATAATAAAGTCAAAGAAAGGAACACAAAAGAATCTGGATGAAACGAACTCCACACGATTCATCAGAGATAACCAGAGAGGTTATGAAAACAGATCGGTCAGTGTTCCAAAGAGTAAGACCCCGTTGGTACTTGCTCAACCCCTCCTGATAGAAATAATAAAATCAAACTTAAAAGCTCTGCCAAGGCAGGGCTTTTTGTTTGCCCAAAACTTAGGCAAATCATAGAAAATTCAGCGGATGTATTGACATTTTCGACAGGAATCAGTAAAATTACTGTTGCACAAATCGAATACCAACTTATCAAGAGCGACGGAGGGACAGGCCCTGTGAAGTCCGGCAACCTGCAGCAATGTAAGGTGCCAAATCCTGCGGTGTAACCGAGAGATGAGGATCCTATATGACCCGGTCTCTGGCAGACCGGGTCTTTTTTCTTGTTCATTCTCGAAGGAGTTCGCTGTGCGTAAGAAAATTTATTTGAAAGAAAGGAAACGTAATCATGTCTAAATTCCTCTTTACCTCTGAATCCGTTACTGAAGGCCATCCTGATAAGATCTGTGACCAGATCTCCGATGCTGTTCTGGATGCCATTCTGGAAAAAGACCCAATGGGTCGTGTTGCTTGTGAAACCTGCGTAACCACCGGTATGGTTATGATCATGGGCGAAATCAGCACCAGCTGCTATGTTGACTTCCCAAAACTGGCTCGCGAAGTAATTCGTGAGATCGGCTACGACCGTGCAAAATACGGCTTCGACTGCGACACCTGTGCAGTTCTCTCCACCATCGACGAACAGTCTGAAGATATCGCTATGGGCGTTGACGCAGCTTTGGAGACCCGCGATGCAGAAGCTGCAGAAGAAAACAATGGCGCCGGAGACCAGGGTATGATGTTCGGTTTTGCTTCCGATGATACCCCAGAACTGATGCCTATGCCAATTTCTCTGGCTCACAAACTGTCCAAACGTCTGGCAGATGTTCGTAAAAACGGCACTCTGGCTTATCTCCGTCCGGACGGTAAAACTCAGGTTACCATCGAGTACGAAAACGATGTTCCTGTTCGCGTTGATACCATCGTTATTTCCAACCAGCATCATCCGGAAGCTACTCTGGAACAGATCCGCAAAGATATCATGAATCATGTTATCAAAGCAGTGGTTCCAGCAGAATTGATGGATGAGAATACAAAAATCTTCATCAACCCAACCGGTCGTTTCGTAATCGGCGGTCCTCAGGGTGACTCCGGTCTGACCGGCCGTAAGATCATCGTTGATACCTATGGCGGCTGGGGTCGTCATGGCGGCGGCGCATTCTCCGGTAAGGACCCAACAAAAGTAGACCGTTCCGCTGCTTATGCTGCTCGTTACGTTGCAAAAAACCTGGTTGCTGCAAAACTGGCAAAACGCTGCGAAGTTCAGCTGGCATACGCAATCGGCGTTGCACAGCCTGTTTCCATCAACGTTAATACCTTTGGTACCGGCGTTGTGGCTGACGAAGTTCTGGAAAAAGCAGTATACGAAGTATTCGATCTGCGTCCAACCGCAATCATCAAAACTCTGGATCTGAGAAAACCAATCTACCGCAAACTGGCTGCTTACGGTCACATGGGCCGTGAGGATCTGGGCGTAAACTGGGAGAAAACCGACCGTGTTGACGCTCTGAAAGCTGCAGTTGAAAAACTGGCATAATAAAAAAGAAACAGCCCCGTCGAAAGACGGGGCTGTTTCTTTTTTACTCCAAACCTTTGCACAGAGGAATGAGGCAGAGCAGCAGAACGATGCCGAGGATGCCCACCAGAATACCCTGAATCATCAGGCCTTCCCAGACCATGCACATACACATGCCGACACCCAAAGTCAGTGCGCCGACGATACCCAGAAGGGTTGCGCCGATGGTTTTACCGGAGATGCGGATCGGAGCTTTTCCTAGCATTTTGCGGCGTACAAGCACCATGACAAGCAGAACGATCAGGCCGGCTACACCCATGGCGATGCCTTCCTTGAACGTATTCCACCCAGGAAGCAGGGCCATGCACATACCCAATGCAAAGAGCATACCGCCTGCGGTACCAAGGATCAGAGAGATAAAGTTTTCTTTTTTCATTGTTAGTCCTCCATATTTGTCATGCGTTTTTTGGCTTCTTCTACTGTTTCACCTTCTTCGGCGAGAAAGGTTCCCACAAATTTGTTTTCGATTTTTTGATACGTTCCAACAATGCTGTCTTCTACTTTTTTGTAGCCGCCTACCACAGTATCTTCGATTTTTTGGTAGGTCTCAACCACAGCTTGTTCGATTTTCATGTTGGTCTTTTTCAAGTTGGGCATGATGATTTTCTCCTTTCGTAACTCTTGTTACTTCCTTTGATTTATAGTATACTGGTTGTATAGAAAGAAAACAATCATCAAAATTCGAACAAGTGTTGGAATAATGGAGGAGCTATGAATAAAGTCAATAATAAGCGCCGCAGAGATTCCCAGAACAGGATTGAGAGAGTCTTCGTGCAGCTGCTGCAGAAAAAAGATGTGAATCAAATCAGCGTTTCAGAAATCTGTAAGCTGGCACAGGTCAATCGCAGCACCTTTTACGCCAATTACCTTGATATTTACGATCTGATCGACGCGGTGCAGAAGCGAATGATCGAAGATATGCTGGAACTGTATCAGGAGGAATCAAAAGAACCGCAGCATGATGTGAATTTTATGAAACTGCTGCGGCATATCTCAGAGAACAAGCTGTTTTATAAGACATATTTTAAGCTGGGACTGGAGCAGAAAAATCCTTTTGCGGCTTATGACGATCATCGAGCAGAACGCTACTATGATAAGCAGTATGTCGAATATCATATCGAGTTTTTCCGAGCAGGCTTCAATGCGATCATCCGCAAGTGGCTGAATAATGACTGTAAAGAAAGTCCGGAAGAAATCAACAATATCATTGAAAGCGAATACAGAACAAAATAAAAGCCGCCTAAAAAGGCGGCTTTTGCTGTATCGTTTAGATTTTTGCTCTTGGTCGGATGGTTTCCGGTTTTACAACGCCGAGACGGTATGCTTTCAGCAGCATTTTCAGGTCTTCGATCTTTTCTTTGTTGACCTCACCGCCGTCTGTATCACCTTCGAGGATACGCTTATCCAGAGATTCAAACAGATTACTGGTAGAGTGGATATCCACGTTGTTTCGAACAGCATCTTCGGTGGTGGTAAATGGTTCGTGGGCAACGATACGCATGCCGTGGGAGTTGTAGATCAAGGTGTAGCCTGCAATACCGGTGGTGTTATGGTAAGCGCGGGAGAAACCGCCATCGATCAGCAACAGACGACCGTTGCCTTTGATCGGGCTTTCGCCTTTCTTTACTTTAACCGGAACGTGACCGTTGATAATATGAGAATGTGGAGAGTTCAGGTCAAATTCCTTGAGGATCTTCAGGCAGATCTCTTCGTCGTTAGCCAGATCGTAGTAAGGGTTCTGCGGTTCTTTCCAGCTTGCTTTGTCCTCGATCAGCAGACGTTCAAAGGTAGTCATGCGAGCGCGGCCGAAGAGCGGTGAGTTTGGTCCGCACCAGAGGTACCAAACGAAGTCTTTGGCGTAGGTGCGTTCAGCAGAATCTTTTGGAGACATATAAGCCTGACGTGCCATGGATTCGCTGAGATGCATCAGAGAACGACCGGAGTAGGTGGTTCCGTCGATGGTCAATTCTGCAAAGCTGCCGTCCTCGTTCATTGGAACGCAGCTGTGGAACAGCAGATTGGAGTTGTAACGAGTGTACATACCGCCTTTGGTGTAGAGGAAGTTCATGTGGCGGCGGAGTTTTTCGCTCTCTTTGAAGGCGTGCTTCAGATTGTTCATGACACGGCGTTCATCGTTGGTCAGTTCGTATGGGTTAGCCGGGTCAACGGTTGGGAAGTCGCAGTCACGGAGCGGATAAGTAATGCCACGGAGGGTGATGCACTTGTTTTCGTAGTCGATCTTATCCAGCAGCAGACGATCTTCCATGTTGAATTCCGGACGGCGCTGAATGATGCGGCCTTCCAGTTTCAGCATGATGATGTCGATGGCTTTCTTCATTTTGCAGAAGAGCTGGATCTCTTTGGCACCCTGTGTTTCGGTGTTTACAACTTTCGGGGTGAACACAGGACAGTCAGCGTAAGTTTCCTGTGCGAACATTGCCAGTTCACGCAAGCTGATACCATATACGTTTTCGATCAGGTCTGTGTTGTTGTACTGCAGAGCGATGTTCAGCACGTTGGCGATGCAGGCACGGCTGCCGGAAGCGGCGCCCATCCACAGCATATCGTGATTGCCCCACTGGAAGTCTACATTATGGTGCTCGATCAGCTGGTCGATAATGATGTCAGGACGAGGACCGCGGTCATAAACGTCGCCGAGGATATGCAGACGGTCAACAGCCAGAGCCTTGATCAGACTGCAGAGAGCGGTGATCAGGTCGCCGGCCATGTCCAGTTCAATCATGGTCTGGATGATGGTATTGTAGTAACCTTCCTTGTTGGAATCATCGTAGTTGGTGTAGATCAGCTCGTCGATGATGTCCTCAAAGCCTTTTGGAGAGCGATTGTGGATGGTGCGGCGGGAATATTTGGTCGCCATAACGCGGGTCAGTTCCACCAGACGTTCAATGGTGATCAGATACCAGTCCTCCATGTTGCGGACACGCTGTTTTACCAGCGCCATTTTTTGACGTGGATAGTAAACCAGAGTTGCGAAATTGTCGCGTTCTTCCTCAGACAGAATGTGTCCGAAACGCCAGTCAACTTTTTCTCGGATAACGCCGGATGCGTTATTCAGAATGTGAATGAAAGCGTCAGCTTCACCGTGAATATCACTCATGAAGTGTTCGGTGCCCTTTGGCAGTACGTCATGAGAGGCCAGCTCAACGATGCGGTCGGTTACCGCGAGGATAGAAGGATATTTCTGAGAAAGCATACGAAGATACTTTCTGTTCTCCTGGATTTGGATCAGATCTTCTCTCATAGTAAGACCCCTTTCTTCCCTCCTATGAGGGAAATTACATATATCAATTTAAGTATAACACAGCCGCCGCAAAAAAGGAAACTTTGAGAAAAAATCCACAAACTTTTGGAGAAACATACAAAGCAATCCGTAAATTATTTACAGAAAAAGCATTGACATGAACAGACGAAACCCGTATACTGAACTCGATAAGTAAAAGATTGTCGGCTCTGCCGACGCTGTCTGTTTCAGGGCGAGGTGCAAATCCTCACTGGCGGTAAAGTCCGCGAGCCGCATCTGCGGCATGAATGGGTGAAACTCCCATACCAACGGTATAGTCCGGATGAAAGAAACGGCGTAATTGCACGTACTTTCTGCCCGGAAACTGTTTGTTTCCGGGCATTGTTGTTTCCTGACCAGACCTCATAAAAGGAGGTTATCAAGTTGAAAAACAACACCAAAGCCAGCAGTAATGTAAGAAAAATGACCCTTATCGGTATTTTTGCGGCGATTTCCACGGTACTTATGTTCTTTGAGCTGCCACTGCCGTTTATGCCGCCTTTCCTCAAATTTGATCCGAGCGGTGTGCCGATCCTGCTGTCTTCCATGCTCTTCGGTCCATCGGCAGCCATCAGCGTGACACTGATCAAAGATTTGATCCATGTGCTTTCCACCACCACCGGCGGTGTGGGAGAACTGGCAGATTTCCTCATTATGTCCACCTTTTCCATTGTGGTTGGTGTGATCTATCATAAGAGAAGTGACCGAAAGGGCGTTCTCATGGCAACGATCGCAGGTACTGTGACCTGTGCCGTGGTCGGCGGTTTGGCAAATTACTATTTGCTGATCCCGTTCTTCTCTAACATCATGCCGCTGGATGCGATCTTTGCAGCCTGTGCCGAAATCAATCCGGCCATTGACGGCCTGAGCGCGTATATTTTATTCGGCGCAGTGCCGTTCAATTTGATCAAGGGTCTGCTGCTGACCGTGTTCACTTTCCTGCTCTATAAGAAAATGGAAGCTTTCTTAAAAACCTATATCCGACCATAAGCTGAAAAGCCGCTCCGTTTGGGGCGGCTTTTGTAAATATTTTTGAAATACTGGAGAAAAGGGCAGAAAAATCCACAGATTTGTGGTATTCTTGTGGAAAGATCATTGAATCGGAAAGGAGGATGCAGAGTGGATCGGAAAAGAATAACAGCGTTTTTGCTGTCTGTTTTATTGCTGACGGGTTGTGCAGCAAACAAGGAAGAAAGCGAACAGGAAGCTCCGGTGAAAAGTGAAGCGGCGGTTTCGGTTCAGAGCGAAAATAAGGCAAAGGAAACAAAATTGGTTCTGGCGGTAGGTCGGGACTTTGTCGATACCTTGCCGTATCAGCTGAAGGATGAAGCCTCTCTGGCAGTCCTTCCTTTGATGTATGAAAGTCTGGTCACTGTGGATGAGACATATCACTGGCAGCCGGAATTGGCTGCGGAAATTCAGCAGGATGGTCTGGAATATACTATCATTTTGCGGGATGCGGTGTTCTCCGACGGCAGTGAGGTTCGCGCATCCGATGTGGTCAATTCCATGAACTATGCCCGCAGCGTGGGTTCTCCTTGGGCGGAGGAACTGGCCATTGTGGCAGACTGTGTGACTTTGACAGCGGATAAGGTTCAGATCGTCTTGACGGAAGCTCATCAGGATTTTGAAAATCTGCTGACGTTCCCGATCATTGAGGAGAAAAATGACGGCACTTGGCTGGGCAGCGGACAGTATGTACTGAACAACGAAAATGCAGCCTCTCCTTGTCTGGAAGTGAATCCAAACGCGGAAACCATTCCGTCGGTTGAACAGATTCAGCTCAATGTTCTTCCAAATACGGAGACGCTGTACGATACCTTGAGGATCGGCAGCATCAGTGCTCTGTTTGACGATTTGAGCAGTGGTGAAGCCATGAAACTGTCCGAACGAAGTTCTGCGGTGGAGATCGGGCACCTGCTTTTCCTGGGTGTCAACAATGAGGAAGGCTTGATGGCAGATGCGGCGCTTCGCAGAACGGTCAGCGGCATCATTGACCGTCAGCTTTTGACGGACCGTGTGTATGCCTCCAGAGCAACAGCGGCCTCCACACCGTTCCATCCGAAGTATTACCGTTTGGAGCAGGAGGAGAAGTCGGCCCTCAATACAGAAGCAGCTGTGAAGCAGCTGGCAGATACGGGGCTTATCAAAGATGCCGAAGGTTATTTTGGCAGCGAGGAGCAGAGCGTTCTGCGTCTGCTGTACAACAGCGAAAATGTGTACCGTCTGCAGACTGCGGAAATGATCGCGCAGCAGCTGGAGGGCATTTCACTGAAATTAGAATTGGTCGGTCTGCCGTATGCAGACTATATGGCGGCGCTGCAGGAGGGTGAGTTTGACCTCTATCTCGGCGAGCTGGCCATAGACGAATCTATGGATATCAGCCGATTGATCGAAGCGGGAGCGGGTTATGGCTATGGCTGCCTGCCGGAGAATTCCGTGCAGCAGGTTTATACCTCCTATCAGCAGGGGGCAGCTTCTCTGTCGCTGTTCCTCAGCGTGTATCAGCAGAACATGCCTGCAATCCCACTGTTGTATCGTCAGGGACTGGTGATCTGCGAGGAATATGTCAAGGCGGATATCCTCTCCAACCCGGCGGAAGCCTTTGCGGAGATCGCGTAGATTTTATCCGAACGGTATGCTATAATGAAAGAAAAGTCGGATCAGAAGCTAAAATAAAATGTAACAGTTGTTGTTTATTCTGATTTCCGGAGCATTTCCGGCAAAAACTTTGTCTGTTCATACCAAATTGAAAAAAGACGACGGAAAAACTCTGTTATTTTCACGGAAAATCCGTTATAATACTTTGTATATCCAGCATGAGAAAGGAATGTGTAACATGATCAAAATGGAAACTCCTCTTGGCGCAGTAGAAATCTCCAACGATTACTTTGCAAATCTGGTTGGCCACGCAGCTTCCGAATGCTTCGGCGTTGCCGGCATGATCGAAAGCACTGCATCCCAGGGCCTGCGTTATATTTTAAGAAAAGAAGACACTCAGGATAAAGGCGTAAAAGTACGCTACGGTGCAAACGGTCTTGTGATCGACTTGCACATCGCTGTGACCTATGGCGTGAATATTTCCGCTATCGTAAAAAGCATTGTAAACAAAGTAAGCTACACCGTAGAAGAAGCAACCGGCTTCGAAGTAGCAAAAGTCAACGTTTTTGTTGACGATATGAAACAGTAATTTCTTCGCGGAGAAGCCGAAGATATTCGGCTTCTTTCTTGCGCATTTTTATATTTTCCTCAGATCGATTAAGGAGTTGTGAAATCAGTGATCAACGGTATTCAGCTGAGAGACGCTTTCGTCTCCGGCGCAAATAATATCTCCAACTATCGCCAGCAGGTGGACGCGCTGAACGTTTTCCCTGTACCGGACGGCGATACCGGCACCAATATGTCCATGACCATCAATGCAGCAAAACGTGAACTGCTGAACATGAAAGACGATATCACCGTGGAAACCGTTTCCAAAAAAGCGGCTTCCGCCCTGCTGCGCGGTGCGCGCGGTAACTCCGGCGTTATCCTCTCTCTGCTGTTCCGCGGCTTCTCCAAAGGCCTGGAAGGCAAAGAAACTGCAGCAGCTGCTGATATTGCCACCGCTCTGGACCTGGGTGTTGCAGCAGCGTATAAAGCTGTTATGAAACCAACCGAAGGCACCATTCTGACTGTAGCTCGTCTGGCTGCTGAAAAAGCAAAAGAACTGGCTGAAAACGGTCTGTCCGTTGCAGAAATGTGGAATGAGATCCTCATTGCTGCAAAAGACGCACTGGCTCAGACTCCGGAACTGCTGCCTGTACTGAAAAAAGCAGGCGTTGTTGACGCAGGCGGACAGGGCTTTGTGACCATTTGGGAGGGTATGAAAGTGGTAATCGACGGCGGCGCTGTGATCGAGTCCGAAGACGAGGCACAGAAAGTTCCTGAGAAACGTGCTCAGGGCATTGCAGCTGAATTCGACGAAGGTGAGATCACCTTTACCTACTGCACCGAATTCATTGTTAACAAAGAAGATCCAAACGCTGACCCAAGAGGTCTGCGTGCATATCTGGAATCCATCGGCGACTGTGTTGTGGTAGTTGATGACGAAGAGATCATCAAATGCCATGTACACACCAATGATCCTGGGAATGCGATCCAGGCAGCTCTGAAACTGGGCTACCTGACCAATATGAAAATCGATAACATGCGTGAGCAGCATGGTCACAGCGGCAACTCCGCTGCTGAGCTGGCTGCTGCAGAAATGGGTGAGGAAGTTCCTGAATTCCCATACGCAGCTGTTGAAGAAGAAAACGAGTTCGGCTTCGTTGCTGTTGCTGCAGGCGAAGGCGTGAAACAGCTCTTCCTTGACCTGGGTGTCAACAACGTTGTCAGCGGCGGTCAGACCATGAACCCATCCACCGATGATATTCTGGCTGCAATTCACGCAACTCCGGCAAAACACGTTTTCGTTCTGCCAAATAATAAAAATATCATCATGGCTGCAGAACAGACCATCAATCTGGCAGACCGCGAGGTTGGAGTTCTCCAGACCAGAAGCATTCCGGAAGGTCTTGCAGCAATGCTGGCCTTTGATCCTGATCAGGACAGCAGAAGCAACCTGATGAACATGATCAAGGCTTATGAAAAAGTGGGCACCGGTTCCGTTACCTTCGCTGCCCGCGACAGTGACTTTGAAGGTCATAAAATCAAAAAAGGTCAGCTGCTGGCAATGGAAGGCGGCAAACTTTCCTTTGTTGATGAAGATCTGAAAAAGACCATCGTGAAGCTGACTGCTTCTCTGCTGAAAAAACATCTGAACAAAGAGGATGGCAATTTCATCACTCTGATTTACGGTGAAGATGTATCCGACGAAGAGGCAGAGGAAATCCAGGAAGCAGTTCAGGAAAAAGTAGGCGAACAGGCAGAGGTCGTTCTGGTAAAAGGCGAACAGCCGGTTTACTACTTCGTGATCTCCGTAGAATAATCAAACAGCAATGTTGGGGACAGAGTGTTTACTCTGTCCCTTTTGGTTTTTTTATGGGCAAAAACGCACAGAGAAGCAGAAAAGTTTTTCTCGAATTTGGCGGAATCCATAGGCTTTTTCCGAAGAAGGGCAAAAAGGATTGGCAGAAAAAAAGTTTTGTGCTATCATGGTAAAACTGTAAAATAGGGTGGAGGAATCCGATGAAACAGAAGAAAAACGAAACCATCCCGGTGGGACTGCTGGTAGGTCTGCTGTTCCTTTGCACTGCGGCGGCAGGCGGCATCGCCCTGCTGGCAAAGGGCGACCTGCTGAAACTGCCGGAGATTTCTTTCGATAAAATCATCAGCGAAGAACGGGTGGTTGAGCCCAGTGAACTTCCGCAGCAGGCAACTGCTGACGAGGAGGAAACATCGACTTATGTGGATGAAGAACTGAACAAAACTGCCAATACATACGGTGAGATTTTCGGTCTGCTGGTAACAGAGGGAAAAAGCTCTCTTTGTGAAGATAAATACTGTGCCGATGAATTGTATCGTGTGGAATATGAAAGCGGCGAAGTGCAGCTGAAAAAGAACAGCGGCGAGTTATATTGGTTTGCCCGCAGTAATGTCAAGCACAGTGAAATCAAATTGACAGAGCGTCAGTTGGTTTCCAAAGCGAAGGAGTATCTGGCAATTCTGCAGCTGGGCGAGGAATATGGAAACATTGCCCGCAAGGTGGACAGAGAGAATAACATCGCAACGGTGATTTTCCAGCGTGTGGTCGATGAAGAGCTGGAACTGTATTCAGATTATGAAGCGGTAAAAATGCTTCTGTCAGCACAGACCGGTGAACTGATGAGCTGCAAGATCTTTGATTTGCCTCTGGTAGAGCAGGAGGGTCAAATGATCGGACAGAACGAGGCGATCGCTTCCGTGCAGGATCAGCTTTCTCTGACTTTTGAACAGAAAGCAAAAGCGGAGCTGTCGATCTGCAGCCCAATCGCTTGGGGCGACGACGCAAACTTTACGTCCCGTATCGTTTGGAACGTGACAGCAGACGGTGTGTTATATTATGTAGATGCTTACAGCGGAGATGTTCTCGGCAGCAGAACCTTGGAAGCGTAAGCAAAGCAAGAGAGGATGGGTCCTATTTCTATTCTGATTTTTTTGCTGATCGGTATGGTGATCGGCTGGAAATGCTTCCCTGAAAAGTGGAACAAACTGAACATCAATATTCAGCTGGCATCGACTCTGGTGCTGATTTTCTCCATGGGTGTCTCCTTAGGCAGCCGCCCGGGCTTCATTCATGAATTGGCCAACATGGGTTTGCGCAGCTTTGTTTTTGCGGCGCTGGCGATCACAGGCTCTATTCTGGTGGTGTATCCTTTGACCAGAAAATATCTGGTGGGTATGAAACTGAAGGAGTGTGATGAAGAATGATCATTGCGGCAGTTCTTTGTCTGATTCTCGGCATCACCTGCGGACAGCTGTTTTTCCTGCCGAAAACCGTGGAGTTTTTCTCTCAGGTGGCAGACTATGCGCTGATTTTGTTGATGTTCAGCGTGGGTATCAGTGTTGGCGAGAATAAACTCCTGTTCCGCAAAATGCAGGAATACAATGTTCGAGTTCTGGTGATCCCCATCGGTATTGTGATCGGTTCCTTGCTGGGTGGTATTGCGGGCAGCATCGCGCTGCAGATGCCGCTGAGGGAAAGCCTCTGCATTTCTGCAGGTATGGGCTGGTATAGTTTATCCGGCGTTTTGCTGACTGATCTGATCGGTGCGGAAATCGGAACCATCGCGTTCCTGAGTAATATTCTCCGTGAGATATTGACATTTCTGCTGATCCCTGTGCTGGCGAAATATCTCAACGGCTATACAGCCATTGCTCCTGCCGGCGCGACCAGCAGCGACACCTCCTTGTCTATTCTAATGAAATACACGGACGAAGAGGTGGCGATGATGGCGGTGATCAACGGTGTGCTCTGCACATCCTTCATTCCGATCCTGATCAATTTTCTCTACGGATTTTTCGGTGCGTAGACCGAGCAAAATAAACAAAGCCCCGACCGTTTGGTCGGGGCTTTTCTACGTTTTTATCTGCACCAAAATGGTTGACTTCTTGCAGGAAGTATAATATAATATTATAATGTATCAAAATGGATAAATGTGCCGTTATCTTGAATAATTGTACCATATCGATTTTGAATTTTCAATAGTCTTAAGAAAAAACAGGACGAAAAAATCAGCAAATTGGCTGAATTTTCTGTAATGATACACAGAAAATAAGCGGAAAAATTTGCTGGCTTTCAGTAATAAAGAATGGAGTGGGTGAACCGAATGGTGAATGTGAAACCTGTACAACTCGGGAAGAATGTTCAGCGAATGAGCTTTTCTCGTATCGATGAAGTTCTGGAGATGCCAAACCTCATCGAAATTCAGAAAAACTCTTACAAATGGTTCCTGGAAGAAGGAATTAAGGAAGTATTCAAAGATATTTCTGCGATTACCGACTATCAGGGCAATCTGGTGCTTGACTTTATCGATTATCGTCTCGAAGATAAACCAAAGTACAGCATCGAAGAATGCAAAGAGCGCGACGCTACTTACTCCGCACCTTTGCGTGTACGTGCCAGCCTCCTCAATAAGGAAACCGGCGAAGTAAAAGAACAGGATATCTTCATGGGCGATTTCCCACTGATGACCGATAGCGGTACCTTCATCATCAATGGTGCAGAACGTGTTATCGTATCTCAGCTGGTTCGTTCTCCTGGCGTTTACTACGCAATGAGCCGCGACAAAGCAGGTAAAGCACTGTACTCTTCCACTGTTATTCCAAACCGTGGCGCATGGCTGGAGTATGAAACCGATTCCAACGATGTGTTCTACGTTCGTATCGACAAAAACAGAAAACTGCCTGTAACTACCTTTATCCGTGCACTGGGTCTCTCCAGCGACGCACAGATTCTGGACTTCTTCGGCAGCGATACCAAGATGCTGGCTACTCTGGAAAAAGACAGCACCAACAACACCGAAGAAGGTCTGCTGGAAGTTTACCGTAAGCTCCGTCCGGGTGAACCTCCAACAGTAGACAGCGCACAGAGCCATATCGATATGCTCTTCTTCGATGCAAGAAGATATGATCTGTCCCGCGTTGGCCGTTACAAATACAATAAAAAACTGGGCATCGGCAGCCGTCTGGTTGGCCATGTTCTGTCTCAGCCTATCATCAACACCCGTACCGGTGAACTGATGGCTGACGAAGGCGAGATCATCTCCCGCGCAAAAGCAGAAGAGATCGAGCGCGCAGGTATCAACACTGCTTTCCTGAAAGTTGGCGATAAAGAAGTTAAAGTTATTTCCAACGGCATGGTTGATATCCATGATTATGTAAACTTCGACTGCGAAGAGCTGGGCGTTCTGGAAAAAGTACGTTTCTCCGTACTCTGCGAAATTCTGGACGCTTGCGGCGATGATGAAGAAGCACTGAAAGAAACCATCCGCATGAGATGCGACGATCTGGTGCCAAAACACATCATCAAAGACGATATCTTCGCAACCATCAACTATATCTGCAACCTGGACAACGGCATCGGCCTGACCGATGACATCGACCATCTGGGCAACCGTCGTATCCGCTGCGTTGGTGAGCTGCTGCAGAACCAGTTCCGCATCGGCTTCTCCCGTATGGAACGCGTGATCCGCGAGCGTATGACCACTCAGGCTCAGGATATGGACGTGATCACCCCACAGGCTCTGATCAACATCCGCCCTGTTGTTGCGGCAATCAAAGAATTCTTCGGTTCTTCTCCACTGTCTCAGTTCATGGACCAGAACAACCCTCTGGCAGAGCTGACCCATAAGAGAAGACTGTCCGCACTGGGTCCTGGCGGTCTGTCCCGTGACCGTGCAGGCTTCGAAGTTCGAGACGTACACTACAGTCACTACGGTCGTATGTGCCCTGTAGAGACCCCTGAAGGTCCTAACATCGGTCTGATCTCCTACTTGGCTACCTTCGCAAGAATCAACAAATACGGCTTCGTAGAGGCTCCATACCGCCGCGTTGACAAAGAAACCGGTAAGGTTCTGGATGAGATCCGCTACATGACCGCTGATGAGGAAGATGAATTCATCGTAGCACAGGCAAACGAACCTCTCGACGAAAACAACTGCTTCGTAAACGAAATGGTTGCAGTTCGTCACAGAGACGTTGTTAAGACCGAAAAACGCGAACTGGTTGACTACATGGACGTTTCTCCTAAGATGGTAGTATCCGTTGCAACCGCAATGATCCCATTCCTTGAGAACGACGATACCAACCGAGCTCTGATGGGTGCGAACATGCAGCGTCAGGCAGTTCCGCTGATGAAAACCGAAAACCCAATCGTTGGTACCGGTATGGAATACAAAGCAGCCGTTGACTCCGGCGTTTGTGTACTGGCAAACGAAGACGGTGTGGTTGAACGCGTTTCCGCAGACCGCATCGTGATCCGCACCGACGATGGTGAACTGAAAGATTACCACATCATCAAGTTCCTCCGTTCCAACCAGGGTACCTGTATCAACCAGAGACCAATCGTTGCTGCCGGTGAACGCGTGACCAAAGGTCAGGTGCTGGCTGACGGTCCTGCAACCTGCAACGGTGAGATCTCTCTGGGTAAAAACGCCCTGATCGGCTTCATGACCTGGGACGGTTACAACTACGAGGACGCAGTTCTCATCAATGAGAAACTGGTTCGTGATGACGTATACACCTCTATTCATATTGAGGAATTCGAAACCGAAGCTCGTGACACCAAGCTCGGTCCGGAAGAAATCACCCGCGATATTCCAAACGTTGGTGAAGACGCTCTGCGTGATCTGGACGAACGCGGTATCATCCGCATCGGTGCTGAAGTAAAAGCCGGCGACATTCTGGTTGGTAAGGTTACTCCAAAAGGTGAAACCGAACTGAACGCAGAAGAACGTCTGCTCCGCGCAATCTTCGGCGAAAAAGCAAGAGAAGTCCGTGACACCTCCCTGAAAGTACCACACGGTATGTACGGTGTTATCGTTGACGTGAAAGTATTCACCCGTGAGAACAGCGATGAGCTGTCTCCAGGCGTTAACATGATCGTTCGCTGCTACATCGCTCAGAAACGTAAACTGTCTGTCGGCGATAAGATGGCAGGTCGTCATGGTAACAAGGGTGTTGTTTCCAGAATCCTCCCACAGGAAGACATGCCATTCCTGGCTGACGGTCGTCCACTGGACATCTGTCTGAACCCTCTGGGCGTACCTTCCCGTATGAACATCGGTCAGGTTCTGGAAGTGCATCTGGGCCGCGCTGCTTCCGAACTGGGCTGGAAAGTTGCTACCCCAGTCTTCGACGGTGCAAGCGAGGCTGACATCCGCGATGTTCTGCGTGAAGCAGGCCTGCGCGAAGACGGTAAGACCATCGTTTACGATGGCCGTACCGGTGAACCATTCGATAACCCGGTTACCGTTGGTTACATGTACTATCTGAAACTCCATCATCTGGTTGACGATAAGATCCATGCTCGTTCCACCGGTCCATACTCTCTCGTTACTCAGCAGCCTCTGGGTGGTAAAGCTCAGTTCGGCGGTCAGCGTTTCGGTGAGATGGAGGTTTGGGCACTGGAAGCTTACGGTGCTGCTTACACCCTGCAGGAGATCATCACCGTGAAATCCGACGACGTTGTCGGCCGCGTGAAGACCTTCGAAGCAATCGTCAAAGGCCAGAACGTTCCAAAACCTGGTATTCCGGAATCCTTCAAAGTTCTTGTTAAAGAGCTCCAGTCCCTGTGTCTGGATGTTAAAGTTCTGGATAAGAACAACGAAGAGATCGACCTGAAACAGGATCTGGACGAAGATCTTGGCTTCAATGGCCCTGAACACAATGCAGAATACAACAATGAGGAAAACGGCAGCAACTTCGAGAACGTGGCTGTGGATTCCGAGTTTGAAGACAAATTTGCTATCGAACAGCCTGACCTGGACGACGATGACGATGATATCAGCAGCCTGCTGGATCAGTTCAGCGATCTGGGCCTCGGCGGCGATGACGATGACAGTGATTTTGAATTTTAAGGAAGAAGGGGTCGACATTGGAATTTAACGTTTTCGAGTCAATTAAAATCGGTTTGGCTTCTCCTGAGCAGATCAGAGAATGGTCTTACGGCGAAGTTACCAAACCGGAGACTATTAACTACAGAACATTAAAACCAGAGCATGACGGCCTGTACTGCGAACGAATCTTTGGCCCTCAGAAAGACTGGGAGTGCTACTGCGGTAAATACAAACGCATCCGTTTCAAAGGTAAAATCTGCGAACGCTGCGGTGTAGAAGTTACCCGTTCCAAAGTTCGTCGTGAGAGAATGGGTCACATCGAGCTGGCTGCTCCTGTTTCCCACATCTGGTACTTCAAAGGCACCTCTTCCCGTATGGGTCTGCTGCTGAACATCTCTCCACGTCTGCTGGAAAAAGTTCTGTACTTTGCATCCTATATCGTTACCGATCCAGGTTCCACCAACCTGAAAAAATACACTCTGCTTTCCGAAAAAGAATACAGAGATCTCCGTGAGGCTTATGAAGATGAGTTCAAAGCAGGCATGGGTGCTGAAGCAATTCAGACCCTGCTGGCAGAACTCGATATGGAACAGCTGGCACAGGAACTGAAAGACGAGCTGGAAACCCTGCCACAGGGCCAGAAACGTGCTCGTATCCTGAAGAGACTGGAAGTTGTTGAGGCATTCCGCCTCAGCGGCAACCGTCCTGAATGGATGGTTCTGGACGTGCTGCCGGTTATCCCACCGGACATCCGTCCTATGGTTCAGCTGGACGGCGGCAGATTTGCTACCTCCGACCTGAACGACCTGTACCGCCGTGTAATCAACAGAAACAACCGTCTGAAAAAGCTCATCGAGCTGGGCGCTCCTGACATCATCGTTCGCAACGAAAAACGTATGCTGCAGGAATCTGTTGACGCACTGATCGACAACGGCCGTCACGGCAGACCGGTTACCGGTCCTAACAACCGTCCTCTGAAATCCCTTTCCGATATGCTGAAAGGTAAACAGGGTCGTTTCCGTCAGAACCTGCTGGGTAAACGTGTTGACTACTCCGGCCGTTCTGTAATCGTTGTTGGTCCTGACCTGAAGATGTTCCAGTGCGGTCTGCCAAAAGAAATGGCGATCGAACTGTTCAAACCATTCGTTATGAAACGTCTGGTTGATCTGGAAGTTGCAACCAACATCAAAAATGCAAGAAAAATGGTCGACAAAGCAGTTGCCAAAGAAGTTTGGGACGCTCTGGAGGTCGTTATCAAAAATCATCCGGTTCTGCTGAACCGTGCGCCTACCCTGCATCGTCTGGGTATTCAGGCATTCGAACCAGTTCTGGTTGAAGGCCGCGCAATCCGTCTGCACCCACTGGTATGTACCGCATTCAACGCGGACTTCGACGGTGACCAGATGGCAATCCACCTGCCTCTGTCCGCAGAGGCTCAGGCAGAAGCTCGCTTCCTCATGCTGGCAGCCGGCAACCTGCTGAAACCTTCCGATGGTCGTCCAATCGCAGTTCCTGCACAGGACATGATCCTCGGTTCCTACTACCTGACCATGGTTCGTGAAAATGAACCGGGCGCAGGCAAAGTATTCCGCAACTTCGACGAAGCAAGAATGGCTTACGAGACCGGCGTTGTTGGTCTCCATGCGCCAATCAAGGTTCGCGTTTCCAAGGAAATCGGCGGCAAAACCATCAGCCGCATCATTGATGCGACCGTTGGTCAGATCATCTTCAACGATCCAATTCCACAGGATCTGGGCTTCGTTGACAGAACCGACTCCGAAAAACAGTTCGACTTGGAAGTAACCTTCCTGGTTCGTAAAAAAGAGCTCGGTAAGATCATTGATCGCTGCATCCGCAACTACGGTACCATCCGTACCTCCGAAGTTCTGGACAGAATCAAAAACCAGGGCTTCAAATACTCCACCCGCAGCGGTTTGACCGTTGCAGTAAGCGATGCGATCATTCCAGACTGCAAATACGATCTTGTTCGTGAAGCAGAAGAACGCGTTGTTCAGATCAAACGTCAGTACGACCGCGGTCTGATCTCCGACGAAGTTCGTTACGATCGTGTAATCAAAACCTGGAACGACACCACTGCAAAAGTAAAAGAAGCTCTGAGCCCTGCATTCGGCAGAGACAACCCGATCTTCATCTTTGCAGACTCCGGTGCTCGAGGCTCCATGGAGCAGATCCGTCAGCTGTCCGGTATGCGTGGTCTGATTGCCAACACTTCCGGTAAAGCGATTGAAATGCCAATTAAATCCAACTACCGTGAAGGTCTGAATATTCTGGAATACTTCAACTCCTCTCGAGGCGCTCGTAAAGGTCTGGCCGATACCGCGCTGCGTACCGCTGACTCCGGTTACCTGACCAGACGTCTGGTAGACGTATCTCAGGACGTTATCATCCGCGATACCGACTGTGGTACTCACGAAGGCATTGAAGTATACGATATCACTGACTCCGGTCGTGTTATCGAAGGTCTGGCAGAACGTCTGACCGGCCGCTATGTGGCTGACGATGTTTGCCACCCAGTAACTGGCGAAGTTCTGGCTACCCGCGAGAAAATGGTTGATGAGAAAACCGCTCAGAAGATCGTTGACGCAGGTATCACCAAAGTTCGCATCCGTTCCGTTCTCACCTGTAACTCCAAAAAAGGTGTCTGCGCAAAATGCTACGGTTCCAACCTTGCAAACGGCCAGCCTGTTGGTATGGGTGAAGCAGTCGGCGTAATCGCAGCACAGTCCATCGGTGAGCCTGGTACCCAGCTGACCATGCGTACCTTCCATACCGGCGGTGTTGCTTCCGCAAGCGATATTACTCAGGGTCTTCCACGAGTTGAAGAGCTGTTCGAAGCAAGAAAACCAAAGAATGCTGCAATCATCTCTCATGTTGATGGTATTGCTACCTTCCGTCTGGATCATAAGGGTGCAAACACCGTTAACGTACAGAGCGCAGACGGTGAAGTATTCACCAAGATCGTTCCATTCGACTCCAAGATCATCATTGAAGACGGCCAGTACATCACCAAAGGTCAGCTGATCACCGAAGGTTCTGTTGAACCAAACGAAGTGCTGATCGTAAGCGGTGAACAGGCAGTTCAGAACTACCTGCTGCAGGAAGTTCAGAGAACTTACCGTACTCAGGGTGTAGACATCAACGATAAACACATCGAGGTTATCGTTCGTCAGATGATGAGAAAAGTTCGTCTGGAAGATGCAGGCGATACCACTCTGATCAGCGGTGCGCTGGTAGATAAATCCGAACTCCGCGCTGCAAACGATGAGCTGAAAGTTGCTGAAGCAGCTGACGGCCAGCCAAGAATTCCGGCAAGCGGCAAAGCAGTTCTGATGGGTATTACCAAAGCTTCTCTGGCAACCGATTCCTTCATGTCCGCAGCTTCCTTCCAGGAGACCACCCGTGTTCTGACCGAAGCAGCGATCAAAGGTAAGGTTGACCCACTGAGCGGTCTGAAAGAAAACGTAATCATCGGTAAGCTGATCCCAGCAGGTACCGGTATTGTAGAATACACCGAGACTGAAAAAGCTCCGGCAGCAGAAGAAACTGCAGAAGCTCCTGAACTGGAAGCAGGCTTCTAAGAAGCGATTTCTGAGAAATCACTGCTTAAAACCGACGAAATAAGAGACAGCGTCCCGCTTGGGGCGCTGTTTTTTGCGTATAAATACACCCAAAGTGGCAAAACTATCAGAAGAGAGCGGATTGCACAAAGGCAGGGGGTCCGGAATGGCAATTTTGTGTAGGTCCGTCAGTTGACAAATTCGTGGACAAAGTGTTAAAATACAAAAGCGATGGGGCAATTATGCCATGCCATCAAGAAATTTTATAAAATTCAGAAGGAGGTGCCCTCATGCCAACCTTTAACCAGCTCGTAAGAAAAGGAAGAGAATCTGTAGAGAAAAAATCTACCGCTCCAGCACTGCTGAAAGGATGGAACTCTCAGAAACGCGAAGCTATCGCTCAGAACTCTCCACAGAAGAGAGGTGTCTGCACTGCAATCAGAACCCAGACTCCTAAAAAACCTAACTCTGCGTTGAGAAAAGTAGCGAGAGTAAGACTTTCCAACGGAATCGAAGCAACTGCTTACATTCCTGGTATCGGCCATAACCTGCAGGAACACTCTGTTGTCCTGATCCGTGGCGGTCGTGTAAAAGACCTTCCTGGTGTTCGTTACCACATTATCCGTGGTACCCTCGATACTCAGGGTGTTGCGAACAGAAAACAGAGCCGTTCTAAATACGGTGCTAAACGTCCAAAGGCTGGTGCCAAGAAGTAATAAAACCCCGCAGGTTGCTTAACTAAAATAAGACAATTTACTGCTGTGTAGCAGCTTATTATATATAGGCTTCTGCATTGGCAACGGGAGTTTTGTCACTTTCGAGTACCTATGATATCATTATGTGAAGGAGGGAAGCGAAGTGCCAAGAAGAGGTCAAATCGCAAAAAGAGACGTATTGCCAGATCCAATGTACAATTCCAAACTGGTAACTCGTTTAGTAAATAATGTAATGTATGACGGTAAGAAGGGTGTTGCCCAGAAGATCGTTTACGGTGCATTCGACATCGTTGCTGAAAAAACCGGCAAAGATGCACTGGAAGCATTCCAGGAAGCTCTGGAAAACATCATGCCAGTTCTGGAGGTAAAAGCTCGCCGTATCGGTGGTGCTACCTACCAGGTACCAATGGAAGTTCGTCCAGCTCGTCGTCAGACTCTGGGTCTGAGATGGCTGACCAACTACTCCAGAGCTCGTTCCGAGAAAACCATGAAAGAACGTCTGGCTGGTGAAATTGTCGACGCTATCAATGGTACCGGCGGTGCTGTTAAGAAACGTGAAGACACTCACAAAATGGCTGAAGCTAACAAAGCTTTCGCACATTACAGATTCTAATTTCGGTTTTCGGACTGAATATTCGGAAGAAAATGGAAACAGCGGAAAAAGTGTATGCTTTTTCCGCTGGTTCTTGCTTAGTTTTCGCAAGTGTAACAGTATAAATCGACCGATCATCATATAGGAGGAGGACAATTATGCCAAGAGACGTATCTCTGGAACTCACCCGTAACATCGGTATTATGGCGCACATCGATGCTGGTAAAACTACCACCACCGAGCGTATTCTGTACTACACCGGTGTTAACCATAAAATTGGTGAAACCCATGACGGTAGCGCTACCATGGACTGGATGGTTCAGGAGCAGGAACGTGGTATTACTATCACTTCCGCTGCAACCACCTGCTACTGGAAAGACCACCGCATCAACATCATCGACACCCCTGGCCACGTTGACTTCACCGTAGAAGTTGAACGTTCCCTGCGCGTACTGGACGGTTCCGTAACCGTTATGTGTGCAAAAGGCGGTGTAGAACCACAGTCTGAAACCGTATGGAGACAGGCTGACAACTACAAAGTTCCACGTATGATCTACGTAAACAAAATGGACATCATGGGCGCTGACTTCTTCAACGTTCTGAACATGATCCATGACCGTCTGAAATGTAATGCAGTTCCAATTCAGCTGCCAATCGGCTCTGAACAGTTCTACAAAGGCCTCGTTGACCTGGTAGAAATGAAAGCTTACGTTTACTACGACGATAAGGGCAAAGACATTCGTGAAGAACCAATTCCAGAAGACATGGTAGACATCTGCGATGAATACAGAACCAAACTGATTGAGGCTGTAGCAGAGCTGGATGAATCCCTGATGGAAAAATACCTCGAAGGTGAAGACCTCACCATCGAAGAAATCAAGAAAGCTATCCGTATCGGCACCCTGGAAAACACCATCGTTCCAGTATGCTGCGGTACTTCTTACAAAAACAAAGGCGTACAGAAACTGCTGGACGCTATCGTAGATTACATGCCAGCTCCTACCGATGTTCCTAACATCAAAGGTATCAACGTTGATACTGAGGAAGAAGAAGAAAGACCATCCAGCGACGACGCTCCAATGGCTACTCTGGCATTCAAAATTGCTACCGACCCATACGTAGGTAAACTCTGCTTCTTCCGCGTATACTCCGGTAAAGTAAACACCGGCGATACCGTTCTGAACGCAAGCAAAGGCCATACCGAAAGAATCGGTCGAATCCTTCAGATGCATGCTAACAACAGAAAAGATATCGATACCTGCTACGCTGGTGATATCGCTGCTGCTGTTGGTCTGAAGAAAGTTACTACCGGTGACACTCTGTGCGATCCTAAACATCCAATCATTCTGGAGTCCATGGTATTCCCAGAACCAGTTATCCGTGTAGCAATCGAACCAAAAACCAAAGCTGGTCAGGAAAAAATGGGTATCGCTCTGGCTAAACTGGCAGAAGAAGACCCAACCTTCCGTACCTACACTGACGAAGAAACCGCACAGACCATCATCGCTGGTATGGGTGAGCTCCACCTGGAAATCATCGTTGACCGTCTGCTCCGCGAATTCAAAGTTGAAGCTAACGTAGGTAAACCACAGGTTGCTTATAAAGAAACCATCCGCAAAGAGGCTAACGTTGACATGAAATATGCTCGTCAGTCCGGTGGTAAAGGTCAGTACGGTCACGTTAAGATCATTGCTGAACCTAACGAAAGCGGTAAAGGTTACGAATTCATCAACAAACTCGTTGGTGGTTCTATTCCTAAAGAATACGTTCCTGCTGTTGACCAGGGTATCCAGGGCGCTCTGCAGTCCGGTGTACTGGCTGGCTACAACGTAGTAGACGTAAAAGTTACTCTGTACGATGGTTCTTACCATGAAGTTGACTCCTCTGAAATGGCCTTCAAGATTGCCGGTTCTATGGCACTGAAAGAAGCTCTGAAGAAGGGTGACTCCGTACTGCTCGAACCAATGATGAAAGTAACTGTTATCACTCCAGAAGATTACATGGGTGATGTTATCGGTGACCTGAACTCCCGTCGTGGTCAGATTCAGGGTATGGAAGCAAGAAACGGTTCTCAGGAAATTCGTGCCTTCGTTCCACTGGCTGAGATGTTCGGTTATGCAACCGACCTGCGTTCCAAAACTCAGGGTCGTGGCCAGTACACCATGGAACCTTCTCACTACGTAGAAGTTCCAAAATCCATCGGTGAGAAAATCATCGCAAGCCGTTCCAAAAACGACTAATTCGTTTTTGAACGCTTGATTTTAAGAAGAATTCCCGAGATTTGCAGAATATTTTCGGATATTTTTCACATTCCTCGGGAATCCTACTTGCATTTTGAAAAAGAACTTGCTACAATACAAAGTGAAGCATTCTTTTTTGAATGTGTATATTAAATTTTATTATAGGGAGGAATACCCCAATGGCAAAGTCTAAGTTCGAAAGAACCAAACCTCATATTAACATTGGTACCATCGGCCACGTTGACCATGGTAAAACCACTCTGACCGCAGCTATCACCAAAACCCTGTCCCTGAAAGGCCAGGCTCAGTTCTCTGCTTACGATATGATCGATAAAGCACCAGAAGAAAGAGAACGTGGTATCACCATCAACACTTCTCACGTTGAATACGAAACCGACA
>JAFSIC010000016.1 GCA_017439985.1 Oscillospiraceae bacterium | reverse complement strand
CCCACGCTTAGGAGGCGTGTGCTCTATCCAACTGAGCTATTGGGACATATTAAATTTTTTTGTCAGCCCCCGTAGTTATCGGACTCAGCTCCCTCCTAAGGTTTTTCCAAGGTGAGCGTTGTAACGCTACCTTAGGAGGGGTTTATTATATCCACTTAACTACGGAGGCGTGCCGCATTGAGTTCATTTTACATGGAGCGGGGAGGTTTGTCAACCGAGAAAAAAGAAAAAAGCAGGCGCTTTTGGCGCCTGCTTGGAGAGGACTATTTTACTTCGATCAGTTCGTATTCGCGAGAGCCGTAGCCCAGAGCTGCAGCAGCTTCTACGGTGAGGATACCGTTGCGGCTTTCGATACGTTCGATCAGGTGATCTTTACCTGGGTCTTCGGAAGCGTAAACCAGATCCAGACAAGCCTGGTCGATAGCGATTGGGTCCAGAGAGATCAGGATACCGATGTCTTTCATGCATGGGTCTTCCGCTTTTGCGCAGCAGTCGCAGTCAACGGACATATTTTTCATTACGTTGATGTAAACTGCGTTGCCGTTGAAGTATTTAACAACGGATTCAGCAGCGTCTGCCATTGCTTCGAGGAAGGCATCATGATTTTTGGTCCATGCGCTGGTATCGCCTGCACCGTGGATGTTGTTTTTACCCAGAGTGGAAGCAACGCCGATGGAGAGCTGTTTCAGCGCGCCGCCGAAGCCGCCCATCGGATGACCTTTGAAGTGGGACAGAACCAGCATGGAATCATAGTTTTTCAGATTTTTACCAACGTAGTTCTTTTTGATGATTTTACCGTTTGGAATATCCAGTTCCATGTCAGGGCCTTCTGCATCCATCAGGTCGAATGGGAAAACAGTGCTCCAACCATGTTTTTCGATGGTTTTCAGATGTTTTTCGGTGGTGTTGCGTTCACCTTCGTAAGCGGTATTGCATTCAACAACGGTACCGCCAACGGAATCAATGATTGGTTTCCAGAAATCAGGACGCAGGAAGTTCTGGTTGCCAGGTTCACCGGAGTGCAGTTTGATCGCTACTTTGCCTTCCAGTTTTTTGTCCAGCAGTTCGTAGAGTTCAAGAACTTTCTCTGGAGTGATGGTTCTGGAGAAGTAAACTTTGGATTTCATAGGAATCGACCTCCATATATTTGATTGTTCATTGACTTTTTTCTTGTGAAAGGATAATATCTAAGAAGATATTACTTTACGATAGCATTATAACACTTAGAGCTGACTTCATGTCAAGGATTTTGGAAGTTTTCTCTAAAAATTCAGTGTTACAGCCAAAAAGGAGGCGGCATTTTGTCCAGCGAAACCTTTATCATGGAGCCAATCGCTCATATTCAAACCGACTTCAAGGAGAAATTCGGTATCCCTCGTCAAAGCGGACTGGTGGAAGAACTGACGGCGCGCATTGTACTGGAACCTTACTGCCGCAATCCGGAGGCTTTGAGAGGCATCGAGGATTTTGATTATCTCTGGCTCATCTGGCGCTTCAGCGCGAATAAACACGATGCGTGGCATCCGACTGTGCGTCCGCCGAGATTGGGCGGAAACACCCGCATCGGTGTTTTTGCAACAAGAGCGCCGTTTCGCCCGAATCCTATGGGGCTTTCCTGCGTGAAGCTGCTGCAGGTTGACTGGGATGCGGAGGATGGACCGGCACTTATCGTTGCCGGAGCGGATCTGCTGGACGGCACGCCAATTTACGACATCAAGCCATACCTCCCCTACGTGGACAGCCACCCGGAGGCCCGTGGCGGTTTCGCAGCGGAAAAGAAAGACTACTCCATTCAGGTGGAGATTCCGCAGGAGCTATTGAACAAACTTCCGAAAGAAAAACAGGCAGCTTTGTTGGGTATTTTATCGCAGGATCCACGACCTGCCTATCAGGACGATCCGGAGAGGCTCTATGGCCTGAGTTTTGCGGGCTTTGAGCTGCATTTTAAGGTGAATAACGGCATTTTGACCGTGATGGATATGGAACAGGAGGGCTAACATGAAAATGGGTTATGACTACTGGTGTGACAAGAAAATCGTTTGTCTCGGCGACAGCATTACCTGCGGTGCAGGCAATGACGGCTATGGCTGGGCAGAGTTTCTGCAGGAGATCTTCCCGCAAGCTCAAATCGTGAAGCACGCTGTCAGCGGCAGTACGGTGGCAGTTTGTACCCGCCGCAAAGAGGCTCCGTTTGTGGAACGCTTTGAGGAGATCAAACGAGACTACGACCTTTGCATTATTTTCGGCGGCGTTAATGATTTCATGAACTCTGTTCCATTGGGACAGAGAGGGAATGGCGATATCAATACCTTCTGCGGTGCACTGGAGCATATTATCAAGACTCTGCTGAAAGATAATCCGCAGGGTGAGATCATGCTGTTGTCTCCGATGCGTGTCAATGGATTCAAGGAGTATCCTTACTGGACCGAGCAGAATCAGGACGGACATATCTTGAAAGATTATCGTGACGCCCTCTTGGAAATGGCAGAATACTATGCGATCCCTGTGCTTGATCTGTTCAGCATGAGCAACATCAATTCGGAAACAGCGGAAATGCGTTCCTGTACTCTGCCGGACGGTCTGCATCCTTCTGCAGAAGGTCACAAGCGTATTGCAAGAAAAACAGCGCAGTTTATCGCTTCATTCCTGTAAATTGCAGGGAGCGGGAGCGTTGACATCACAGTGTAAGAAACGTATAATAAAAAGTAATGAGACCCGCTTCGGATACTACAAACGAAAAGGAGAATGTTCTATGGGTTACAAAAGCGACATCGAAATTGCTCAGGAAACGACAATGAGCCATATCCGCGACATCGCGGCAGCTGCAGGTATTGACGAAAAATATCTGGAACAGTACGGCAATTACAAAGCAAAAGTTGACTATAATATGCTGACCGAAAAAGCAGATACTCCGGACGGCAAACTGATTCTGGTTACTGCGATCAGCCCAACCCCGGCAGGTGAAGGTAAAACCACCACTACTGTTGGTCTGGCTGACGGTCTGAAAAAAATCGGCAAAAACGTAGTGGTTGCACTGCGTGAGCCATCCCTCGGCCCTGTATTCGGCGTAAAAGGCGGTGCTGCAGGCGGCGGTTATGCACAGGTTGTTCCAATGGAAGATATCAACCTGCACTTCACCGGCGATATGCATGCCATCGGCGCAGCAAACAACCTGCTGGCAGCTATGCTGGATAACCACATCTATCAGGGTAACGCTCTGAACATCGACCCACGCCGCATCACCTGGAAACGCTGCGTGGATATGAACGACAGACAGCTGCGCTTCGTGACCGACGGTCTGGGCGGCAGAATCAACGGTACTCCTCGTGAAGACGGTTACGACATCACTGTTGCTTCCGAAATCATGGCTGTTCTCTGTCTGGCAAGAGATCTGGACGACCTGAAAGAACGTCTGGGCAACATCGTTGTTGGTTATACTTATAAAGAAGAACCTGTTACCGCAAGACAGCTGAAAGCAGAAGGCGCTATGTGCGCTCTGCTGAAAGATGCAATGAAACCAAATCTGGTTCAGACTCTGGAACATACCCCTGCGTTCGTACATGGCGGTCCATTCGCAAACATCGCTCATGGCTGCAACAGTATCATGGCTACCCGTATGGCTCTGAAACTGGGCGACTACGTTGTTACCGAAGCCGGTTTCGGTGCTGACCTTGGTGCTGAGAAATTCCTCGACATCAAATGCCGCATGGCTGGTCTGAAACCTGCTGCCGTTGTAGTAGTAGCTACCGTTCGTGCACTGAAACATCACGGCGGCGTTGCAAAAGCTGATCTGAATAACGAAAATCTGGAAGCTCTGGAAAAAGGTCTGCCAAACCTGCTGCAGCACGTTGAAAACATCACCACCGTTTACAAACTGCCTGCAGTGGTTGCGATCAACCGCTTCCCAACCGACAGCGAAGCAGAGCTGAAACTGATCGAAGACAAATGCAAAGAACTGGGCGTTAACGTTGCTCTGTCCGAAGTTTGGGGCAAAGGCGGCGACGGCGGTATCGAGCTGGCTAACGAAGTGGTTCGTCTCTGCGAACAGCCAAACGACTTCACCTTCTGCTACGACACCGAAATGTCCATCGAAGAAAAACTCAATGCCATCGTTACCAAAATTTATCATGGCGACGGCGTTGAACTGACTCCGGGTGCGAAAAAACAGATGGCAAATCTGAACGCACTGGGCTTCGGCAACCTGCCAATCTGTATGGCAAAAACTCAGTACAGCTTCTCCGATAATGCTGCTCTGCTGGGTGCACCAAGAGGCTTCAAAGTTCAGGTTCGCAACCTGAAAGTTTCCGCAGGTGCAGGCTTCATCGTTGCTCTCACCGGCGAGATCATGACCATGCCTGGTCTGCCAAAAGTTCCTGCCGCTGAACGTATCGACGTAGATTCCACCGGCAAGATCTCCGGTCTGTTCTAATTCTTGATTTGGATCCCCCAATACTATACCGTATTGGGGGATTTTCTTTTTCAGCTACTTGACATCGTCGAGCGGGCTTGGTATTATAATATTGGACAGTGTGATATTTCACAAAGCTGTCGCTTTTACATGACTGACGGAATTCGCGGAGTACCGCGGGGAAGTGTAAAAGCTTATATGCCGACCGTCTGGGCAATTCAGTTTTGTTAAGCTGAGTTGCCCTTTTTTGTTTTGGTGCAATTCAGTCAAAGACAGGAGGTAATACAAATGGAACATACTAATTGGAATGGTTTTGTCAAAGGTGTATGGCAGGACGAGATCAACGTTCGTGACTTTATCCAGACAAACTATAAGGAATACACAGGAGATGACAGCTTTTTGGCTGAAGCAACTCCAAGAACCAAGAATCTGATGAAGAAGCTGCAGCAGCTCTTCGCGCTGGAAAGACAGTTTGGCGGTGTGCTCGACATTGATACCGCTACTGTTTCTTCTCTGACCAGCTATTCTCCGGGCTATCTCGACAAAGAAAATGAGCTGATCGTCGGTCTGCAGACCAATCGTCCGCTGAAACGCGGTGTTAACCCATTCGGCGGTATGCGTATGGTAAAACAGGCCTGCGAGGCTTACGGTTACAAACTGAGCAATAAAGTGGAAGAGGAATTCCGCTTCCGTACCACCCATAATGAAGGTGTATATCGTGCCTACACCGATGAAATGCGTGCTGCTCGTAAATGCCACGTTCTGACCGGTCTGCCGGATGCTTACGGCCGCGGCCGTATCATCGGTGACTACCGCCGCGTTGCACTGTATGGCGTGGATAAACTGATCGCTGAAAAACAGAAAGATAAAAAGAAACTGGCTGAAGGTGTCTTCACCACCGAACAGGTTCGTCTGGATGAGGAACTCTATCAGCAGATCGCCTTCCTGGGCTACATGAAAGAAATGGCACAGATGTATGGCTATGATATCAGCCAGCCTGCAGCCAACGCCCGTGAAGCGATCCAGTGGACTTACTTTGCATACCTTGCATCCATCAAAGAGCAGAACGGCGCAGCGATGTCCTTGGGTCGTGTCAGCACCTTCTTTGATATTTACTTTGAAAGAGACATTGCCAACGGCACTCTGACCGAAGAAGGCGCTCAGGAGCTGATGGATGACTTCGTAATGAAGCTCCGTATGGCTCGTCACCTGAGAACTCCGGAATACAACGAACTCTTCGGCGGCGACCCAATGTGGATCACCGAAGCAGTGGGCGGTATGGGCGAAGACGGCAGAACTCTGGTTACCAAGAGCAGCTTCCGTATGCTGAATACCCTGTATACTCTGGGCTCTTCTCCGGAACCAAACCTGACCGTTCTCTGGTCTACTTCCCTGCCGGCTAACTTCAAGAAATTCTGTGCAAAAGTTTCTGCGGATACCGACTCCATCCAGTACGAAAACGACGATGTAATGCGTCCTCTCTACGGTGATGACTATGCCATCGCTTGCTGCGTATCTGCAATGAAGATCGGTAAACAGATGCAGTTCTTCGGTGCACGCTGCAACTTGGCAAAACTGATGCTCATCGCTATCAACGGCGGTTACGATACTTCCAGCAAAATGCATATCGGTCCACAGATGCCGGTAATGGACGTAGAAAAACTGGACTTCGATGAAGTGATGGCTCGCTTTGATACCTATCTTGCATGGATGATGCATCTCTATGTAAATACCATGAATGTTATTCATTACATGCACGATAAATACGCGTATGAGAAAACTCAGATGGCTCTCCATGACACAGATGTTCATCGTTTCATGGCCTTCGGTATTGCCGGCCTGTCTGTTGTAGCTGACTCTCTCAGCGCGATCAAATTCGCTAATGTACGCCCAATCAAAAACGAGGATGGCTTCATTTCCGAATTTGAAACTACCGGTGACTTCCCGAAATACGGCAACGACGATGATCGTGTTGACCTGCTTGCAAAAGATATGACTCATCGCGTGATCACCGAGCTGCGTAAAACTCCTGCTTACCGCAATGCAGAGCATACTCTGTCCGTTCTGACGATTACTTCTAACGTTATGTACGGTAAGAATACCGCTGCTACTCCGGATGGCAGAGCAGCAGGCGCTCCATTTGCACCGGGTGCAAACCCAATGCACAACCGCGAGGAAAACGGCGCACTGGCATCCCTGAACTCTGTGGCAAAACTGAGTTACGATGACTGTCGCGACGGTATTTCCAACACCTTCTCCATCACTCCGGAAGCTCTGGGTCGTGAGGAAGAAGAACGCATCAACAATCTGGTAATGATCCTTGATGGTTACTTTGCGAAGAAAGCACATCACATCAATGTCAATGTCATGAACCGTGAGACCTTGATGAAAGCATACGAAGATCCGGAAGCATATCCAAACCTGACCATCCGTGTTTCCGGTTATGCTGTAAACTTCCACAAGCTGTCGAAAGAACAGCAGCGTGAAGTCATCAGCAGAACCTTCCACGAGGCTGTATAAGAATGGATTCTGTCAAAGGCTATGTTCATTCCATACAAAGTCTCGGTACGCTGGACGGCCCCGGAGTGCGCTTTGTAGTCTTTCTGCAGGGCTGCAACCTTCGCTGTGGCTGCTGCCATAATCCCGATACATGGGCAATGTCGGGCGGTACAGAATATACCGCAGGGCAGATCGTGGAAAAGGCAGTGCGCTACCGTGAATACTTCGGAGCGGAAGGCGGGATCACCATTTCCGGCGGCGAGCCGCTACTGCAGGCGGAATTTGTACAGGCTGTATTTGCTCTCTGCCATGAGAAAGGCATCAACACCTGTCTGGATACCTCCGGTAGCATCTGGAACGACGCTGTGAAAGCGGCTCTACAGGAGACCGATCGGGTCTTGCTGGATATCAAATATACCAGTGAGAGTCAATATCGGGATTATGTAGGCTGCAGTCTGCAGGCACCGTTGGATTTCCTCGCTTATCTTAATGAGCAGGAGATCCCGGTCACTCTGCGTCAGGTAACGATACCAACGTTGAACGACAATGAGGAAACCATTCTTGCTTTCAAAGCGATTGCAGAAAAGCACAGCTGCGTGGATAAAACGGAGCTGCTTCCTTTCCGCAAAATCTGTCAGGTGAAGTATGACAAAATGGGACTGAAGTTCCGTTTTGCTCATCTCCCTGAACCAACGAGAGACTGCATGAACGAACTGAATCGTATTCTTAGCAAATAGAAAAAGCTCCCTCTGATGAGGGAGCTTTTTTACTGCATAAAAAATCCGCCCGAAGCATTCGGGCGGTAAGTGTCTCGATTAGAGATGTTCTTCTACGAAACGGGCAATGTCACCAACGGTTTTCATGCCTTCAACCATTTCGTCGGTGATTTCGGTATCGAATTCATCTTCCAGAGTCATAATGAGGTCTACGATGTCCAGGGAATCAGCACCCAAATCGTCAATGATCTCAGAATCTTCGGTAACCTGCTCTCTGTCCAGATCAAGCTGGTCGCACAGAATGTCGATGATCTTTTCCAGAACGTCCATGTGATATCCTCCTTTCAACGAAGCCTGTTATACCGGTACAGACCGCTGCTGCGGTTTTTGTACCATCGCTCAAAAGATATGATACCTGTTTTCATAACACAAATCAATAGTTTTTTCATAAAGGAAATGGAAAAAATATGTGCGTTTTTTCGTAAAAGTTGCGACAAAGGAAGAAAAGTCAAGAGAAAACAGAAAAGGTTATTGAAGTTTCCTCCATGCTTTTCAGAAAAAAGATTGCCGAAGCAGCGGATTCTGTGCTATATTCAAAGATAAGGAGGCGAAAGCCATGAAAAACGCAGGTTTGTTGGGTCATCCCCTGGGACACACGCTGTCTCCGGTTCTGCATGAGAAACTGAGCCGCTTTATGGGAGAGCCTATTGAGTATAAGAAACTGGACTTCAGCCCGGAAGAGCTGGATGCAGCTATCCCATCACTGAAGAAGCTGGACGGTTTTAACGTGACCATTCCGCACAAACTGAACATCAAATCTTATTTGGATGAATTGGATGAGTCTGCTCTGAAACACGGAGCAGTGAATGTTGTTTCAAAACAAAATGGAAAGTACATTGGATACAATACGGACTGTATTGGATTTGTGCGCTGTTTGGAGGGTGCAGAAGTAGAAATCGCAGGTTCTGTCTGCGTCGTTGGTGTTGGCGGTGCCGGAAGAATGTTCGCAACCGAATGTGCGTATCGCGGCTGTCAGCTGACGTTAGCTGTGCGAAAACAGCATGTTGAGCAATTCCGAAAAGGAGCTCATAAGGATTTGCAGGAACTGACGGAGAAGCTGACTCGTATTTCCGGAAAGGAAGTGCAGGTCGTTTCCTCCGAAGAACTGAGCGGTGATTTTGATCTGCTCATCAATGCGAGTCCTGTGGGAATGTTCCCGAACACAGATGCGATGCCGATTCCGCAGGGCGCTTTGAAAGGTGTGCAGGCGGTTTTTGACTGCATTTATAATCCACGGGAAACACAGCTGATGAAAGCTGCAAAACAGGCGGGCTGCCGTGTCTGCGGCGGTATGCCGATGTTGGTGTGGCAGGCAGCGGCCGCACAGGAGATTTGGTACGGCAAACGTTTCACGCAAGAACAGGTGGAACAGGTTTTGCAGGAGATGGAGGAGGTGCTTTGATGAAACAGGCGATTTTTCTCTGTGGCTTTATGGGTTCGGGAAAGAGCACAGTTGGCAAGGCACTGGCACGGGAGCTGCACTGGACTCTCATTGATACCGACCAGATGATCGAGGAAAGGCACGGCCCGATCCCTGCTATTTTTGCAGAGAAAGGAGAAGCCTATTTCCGCCAGCTGGAGGCTGATTTAGCCGCTGAACTGGCCGCAGCGGAGAAAATGATTATCTCTACGGGAGGCGGTTTTGTGCTGTCTCAGGCGGTGCAGGAGAAGCTGCAGGACAGATTCGTGGTATATTTGGATGTTCCTTTTGAGGATTGCTACGAGCGCATCAAAGACAGCGACCGCCCTTTGGTACGAGCGAACAGCAAGGAGCAGCTACATGAAATTTTCAAAAAGCGCGATGAAATTTATCGATCGGTGGCTTCTGTTTGTGTTGAGAACAGCGGAATGCTGAATAGGACCGTGGCACAAATTATTGAAAATTGTAAATAGTTTTCCTTTTTTGGATTGCATCTTTTCTTTTTCATTCTTACATGTTATGATTGGAAAAAGGAGTGTGATGAATATGAGTAAGAAGAAAACAGCAATAACCGTCATCATAGTATTGATCTTCTGCGGTGTCTTTTACTCCCTGACCAATCAGCTTCGAATTGAAGAAGCGCTTCCGCAGGAGCTGCGTGTGATCCACACATATCATGAAGTACCCGGTGCAAGCTGGGATACGTTGTTCGATGAGGAAATCACCGATGCGGCAGTGATTGGTGAGATCATGGATGAACTGGAGGGTAACTATCTGCGTGTTCCTGTTTCACGACTTTTCTATCGCAACGAGAAAAATCAGTATGAACTCTGCATCAGCTGGCAGATGGGACACAATGATATCGACATCCGTAGCAATGGTCGCGTGGTCATTAACGGTCAGCCCTATATCTGCTTAGACGATGATACCGACGATTTGTATGAAGATTTACTGGAAATTCTGAAATAAAACAGCAAGAGCCTGCGAAAGCAGGCTCTTTTTTTACCATTTTTGAACACTTTATGAATTAAACAATATTATATTGACAACTAATACTATACGAAATATAATATAATCAAAGAAGAGCAAAGGGGGAAACGATATGGCATTCCAGTTGGGTTCTGCATTGCTGGAGGCTTGTGTATTGGCCATTGTGCATCATGAGGACGCCTATGGCTACAAGCTGACACAGGAAGTCAAGCAGATTATGGATGTGTCCGAATCCACACTGTATCCGGTTCTGCGCCGCTTGCAGAAAGATGGCTTTCTGGACACCTACGACCAGCCCTATCAGGGCAGAAATCGCCGCTATTACACCATTACCGCGGCAGGAAAAATGCGTTTTAACGAGTTCCGGGGCCAGTGGAATGAGTTTCGGGACAATGTAGACCGAGTAATGAATGGAGGCAACGAGCATGACCAGAGATAAGTTTCTCAAGGAGCTGAAGTACCGCATTGGCTATCTGCCTAACGAGGAGCAGGATGCGGCCATGGCTTACTATATCGAATATTTTGAAGAAGCAGGCAATGATGAAGCGGTTCTGCTGGAGCTGGGCTCCCCGGCAGAAGTTGCGGCTCGCATTATTTCCGACTATAACGCACGCAGCAACTCCATGCCGGTACAGCAGGTACAACCAAAAGCACATAGAAATCTTGCAGGTATTCTTGCCGGTATTTTGTCCGCACCGCTTTGGATCCCGCTACTTTTTGTAGTAGGTATCCTGGCGTTAGTACTGCTCTTTGTTGTGGTGCTGCTGTTCTTTATCTTCTTTGTTGTGGCATTGGCACTGATGAAAGCAGCGATCCATGCGCTGGCTGTCAGCATTTCAACTGCGATTTTTGGCATGGGTGCATCTATTTTGCTGTTCGGTCTGTTGATTTTGGCAGCTTACGGCATTATCTGCGGAACAAAAGCTCTGTTTCATCATTTCATCCAACGGAAAGGAGCGTAGACCATGAATAAAGGCTTGAAACTTTTGGCGAAAATCGGTTTGGGCTGCTGCATGATTGGCACCCTGCTTTGTCTGGTTGGTTGGGTCGGCGGCGCAGACATCGGAGCTGCCATCAATAGCGACACCATCGATATTGAATATGACGCCGACTACCATGACATCGATGTTGATACTCGCTTCATGAATGACCTCTATACCAACAAAGCCACCGAAACGTGGTCGCTGGAGGAGTTTGAGAATATTTCTGCGGAGCTGGGCGTCAGTGAGCTGATTATCTGCGGCGGCGATGAATTCAGTATGACCTACACCGACTCCAAGTATGATTTTGATAAAAATAATATCAAGTATAAAATCGAAGGCGGAACTCTCTATTTGGAGGAAGAGGAAGACGATTACTGGGGTGTCCAGGCGGATTCTCTGAGAAAAATCGAGATCCACATCCCGAAAGACTTTAAGCTGGGCGAGGTGAAGATTGATAAAGAAGTCGGCAATACCGTTGTATATAGTTTGGATTTACGAAAACTTGATATCGAAAATGAAGTGGGAAATACCAGGTTAAATAATATGACGATGGATTTCCTTACAGTAGAAAGTGAAGTAGGTAATATTCAAGCAACGGCAATGTATGTTATGGAAGGAACAGAAATCACCAGTGAAATCGGCGACACTGATTTGGTGGGCGACTTCCTTGGCGATGTGAGACTAAACAATGGTATTGGACATATGGAAGTAACTCTGTGGACTGAATTGGATAAATACTACAAGGTTGTTGAGGGCGAACCGAAAGGCCTCAGTACGACCTATACCAGAAAATACGATCCATCAACTCATCCGACCAGAGATCCCAATGCACCAAATCGACTGACGATCAAAAATGGTGGCGGTCAGATTAATTTCAATGTCTAAAAGAAAAAGACCTCCATAGGGAGGTCTTTTTTATTTGCAATATTAGTAAGCTTTGCCCCAGTAAACCATGTGTTTTGCAGGTTTGCCGCAGATTGGGCACACGTCGGAGATCTGTTCCTGCTCGAATGGGATGCAGCGGGAGGTAGCGGAAGCCACTTCCTTGATCTTATCTTCGCAAGCCTGATCGCCGCACCACATAGCTTTTACGAAGCCAGGTTTATTCTCCAGAATATCCATCAGCTCTTCGTAGTTGTGAGCGGTGTAGGTGTGAGCATCGCGGTGAGCACGAGCGGTTTCCAGCATGTCTTTCTGCATGGTTTCCAGAATTTCAGGAACTTTTACTGCCAGCTCGTCCAGACAAACGATAATTTTCTCGCGGGTGTCACGACGAACAACAACACACTGATTTTTCTCCATGTCTTTTGGGCCGCATTCGATACGTACAGGAATGCCGCGCATTTCCTGCTCAGCGAATTTGAAGCCAGGGCTCTTGTCGCTGTTGTCGGTTTTCACGCGAATACCGGCAGCTTTCAGAGCAGCTTCCATCTTCGCAGCATTCTCCAGAACGCCCTCTTTCTTAGGCATGATTGGAATGATCACAGCCTGAGTTGGAGCGATTCTTGGTGGCAGTTTCAGACCGCTGTCATCGCCGTGAACCATGATGATCGCGCCGATCAGACGGGTGGTCATGCCCCAGGAAGTCTGGTGAACATACTGCAGTTTGTTGTTTTTGTCAGTGTACTGAATGCCGAATGCTTTTGCAAAGCCGTCGCCGAAGTTATGGGAAGTACCGGACTGCAGAGCTTTACCGTCGTGCATCAGAGCTTCGATGGTGTAGGTAGCTTCAGCGCCTGCAAATTTCTCTTTATCGGTTTTGCGGCCTTTTACAACAGGGATAGCCAGAACATCTTCCAGGAAGCTTGCGTAGGTGTTCAGCATGAGAATGGTTCTCTCTTCAGCTTCTTCAGCGGTAGCATGAGCGGTGTGGCCTTCCTGCCAGAGAAATTCACGGGAGCGCAGGAATGGACGGGTGGTTTTTTCCCAGCGAACAACGGAGCACCACTGATTGTACAGTTTTGGCAGGTCGCGGTGAGAGTGAATATCTTTAGAGTAGAGGTCGCAGAACAGGGTCTCGGAGGTAGGTCTTACGCAGAGACGTTCCTGCAGAGGTTCCAGACCGCCGTGAGTAACCCAAGCAACTTCAGGAGCGAAACCTTCTACATGATCTTTTTCTTTCTGCAGCAGGCTTTCAGGAATAAACATTGGGAGATATACGTTTTCTACGCCGGTTTCTTTGAAGCGTCTGTCCAGTTCGTTCTGGATGTTTTCCCAAATTGCGTAGCCGGCCGGTTTGATAACCATGCAGCCTTTTACGCTGGTGTAGTCGATCAGTTCTGCTTTTTTAACGATGTCAGTGTACCACTGGGCGAAGTCCACGTCCATGGAAGTGATCTCTTCGACCATTTTTTTGTTGTCTGCCATAGCAGTACCACCTTTCTTATAATAAGTTTCAGCAGTCAAAGAAACAAAAAGCCCTGAGTTGACCGTAAAGTCAACTCAGGGCGAACATACATAGTCCGTGTTACCACCTGAATTCAGAATATACGAAATATTCTGCTCTCGTGTTCTCTGTAACGGGAGAACCCGTCAGCGCCTACTGTGAGTTCGGGGCTGCGGCTCCAAGACTGGTTCCAGAACGCACCGGAAGATTTGCACCAACCATCTTCTCTCTGCACGGCGTAGGGACTGTACTGTTTCTTATCTTAGCCTTTGTTCTATTACTGCTGTATTTACGAAATTAAAATAGCACATTTCCCTGTCGCTGTCAAGAAAAATCACGATTCCTCCTGCTCATATTCGATGATAAGCTTTTTGCAGCTGCGGCAGCAGTACGCAACAGGCCATGTAGGGCTCAGTTCCCAAGGATCGGGTGGGAGGCTGATGGCGTTTGACTTTTTGAAATATCGTTTGGTAGGGAAAGTGATACTGGATGCAATCTTACCGTCAGGCAGAAAATAGTTGCCGCCTCGGCTGTGCAGAGTACCTTTCTCCATCTCTTGTCCGCAATATGGGCAGATCATAGCAGCTCTCCTCTCATTTGGTCTTTTTATCAGTATAGCACAAAGAGGGATTTTGAGCAATTTTGTGAAACACCCGGCAGGTCTCTACCTTATTATAATATATAAAGGCACTCCGTCGTTCTGACGAGGCGCCTAATCGGAAAACAGAAAAAGGCAAAGACTTTGGAATAAAACTCCGTCAATCTGATCAAAATAAAGAGTGAAAACATAGGAAAGTGACGAGGAGCAAAGGGTAAAAGGCCTCCTCCACGGCAGTGAATTCCATAATATGGGTCCGTGCTTGTACATGGTGCACAAAAGTCGGCTGTTGAAATCTCCGAAACTGGAGGATGGTCTGAATCGCTTTTTGAGGCGTAAAAAAGGCTTGCAATTCAAGAAAAATGATGATATTATAAACAAGCAAAGACTGCACAAGATATGCGATGAAGCGGGAGGTTGCTGCTCTGAGAAGCAGGTAATTTCCGCCGAGTATGTCCGATTTTAAACCGGGCGGCTTACAACACTGACTAACGACTTGAAACACAGAAGTTTCGCAAGGGACAACTGTGCGGCGTTAAAGTTGTGGCGAGCTTCTTTGAGAAGATCGTCTAAGGTCCCGGGTGAACTGCGCTATGGCGGTTTGTCCGGATTTTTTATTGCTGAAACCGTGAAACACACGGATGCGTGTTCAGTGGTTAAGACGTCGTCCCATAAAAGAAAATGTCTAAGGAGGCGATGATGTGGCAGTCAACGAAAAAATCAGAATCAGACTGAGAGGTTTCGATCATCAGCTGGTAGATGCTTCTGCAGAAAAAATCGTAGAGGTAGCAAAAAGAACAGGTGCTAGAGTTTCTGGCCCAATTCCACTCCCAACCGATAAAGAAATCGTAACCATCCTTCGCGCTGTTCATAAATACAAAGACAGCCGCGAACAGTTCGAACTGAGAACCCACAAAAGACTCATTGACGTTCTGAGACCAACTGCTAAAACTGTTGAAGCTCTGAAAAGTCTTGAGCTCCCTGCAGGCGTAGAAATCGAAGTTAAACTCTAGTCATTGCGAATTAGAGGTTCGCTTTCTCCCTGGGAGCCTGGTGAAAACCGGGATAGGGAAAGAAAGCGTCTGCAAAGGTAATGTTGGTGAAACACCAACCAATAACCAATAGGAGGTATATTTACAATGAATAAGTGCATTGTAGGCAAAAAGCTCGGTATGACTCAGCTTTTTGACGAGAACGGCAAGTTCATCCCTGTAACTGTAATCGAAGCAGGTCCTTGTGTAGTCGTTCAGAAAAAGACAATCGAAAACGACGGCTATGAAGCTGTGCAGATCGGTTTTGGCGAAACCACAAGCAAACATGTTTCCAAACCTCTCCAGGGCCACTTCGCAAAAGCTGACGTGGCTATGAAACGTCATCTGAGAGAGTTCCGTCTGGAAGATTGCTCCACCCTGAATGTGGGCGATCTGATCAAAGCAGACACCTTCGCAATCGGCGACAAAGTAGATGTATGCGGCACTTCCAAAGGTAAAGGTTATGCTGGTACCATCAAACGCTTTGGTGGCCACAGACTGAAAGAAACTCACGGTACCGGCCCTGTTCACAGACATTCCGGTTCCAACGGTCCTATCGACCCAGCTCATGTCTTCAAAGGCATGCCACTGCCAGGTCACATGGGTGCTGAAAGAGTTACCGTTCAGAATCTCGAAGTAGTCAAAGTTGACGTTGAAAACAATCTGATCGCGCTGAAGGGTGCTATTCCAGGTGCTAAAAACGGCATCGTATACATCACCAACAGCGTAAAAGCATAGGGAAGGAGGAAACACCATGCCACAGGTTACAGTATTTGATATGACCGGCAAAAGCGTTGGCGAAATGACCCTCTCTGATGCTATCTTCGGTATCGAACCAAACACTTCCGTAATGCATGCAGCAGTAGTTAACTACCTGGCAAATCAGCGTCAGGGCACTCAGTCTACTCTGACTCGTTCCGAAGTAAGAGGCGGCGGCAGAAAACCTTGGAAACAGAAAGGTACCGGCCGCGCAAGACAGGGTTCCATCCGTGCTCCACAGTGGACTCACGGTGGTATCGCTCTCGGTCCTAAACCAAGAGACTACAGCTACGCTCTGAACAAAAAAGTTAAGAGACTGGCTATGAAATCCGCACTCTCCGCAAAAGTTCAGGATAACAACATGATCGTTATTGAGAACATTGCTGTTGAAGAGTTCAAAACCAAAGTTGTTGCAGAGATGCTCACCAAACTGGGCGCAACCAAAAAATCTCTGATCGTTATGCCTGAACTGAACGCTAAGTTCGTTAAGAGCGCAGCTAACATCCCAGGCGTAAAAACTGCTCTGGTTAACACCCTGAATGTTTACGACATTCTGAACTGCGAAAAATTCATCGTTGCTAAAGCAGCAGTAGAAAAAATTGAGGAGGTGTACGCATAATGAAAACTGCACACGACGTGATCGTAAGACCTATCATCACTGAAGCTTCCATGCAGAACATTGCGCTGAAAAAGTACACTTTCGAAGTTGCTAAATCTGCTAACAAAATCGAAATTGCTCAGGCAGTTGAAAAAGTCTTCGGCGTAAAAGTTGCTAAAGTTAACACCATCAACGTTAGCGGCAAAATGAAACGCCAGGGTATGAAATTCGGCTACACTCCAGACTGGAAAAAAGCTATTGTTACCCTGACTGAAGATTCCAAAACCATCGAATTCTTCGATAGCATGATGTAATAAAGCCCGCCCAACTCGGGGCCGGCAACTATGGGATGACTCATGTCCCGACAAATCCTTATGAGGAGAGTGAAACCGAATGGCTATTAAAACCTATAAACCGACAACTCCTTCCAGACGTCAGATGACCGTTATCGACTACTCCGAGTTGTCCAAGGTTGCTCCAGAGAAATCCCTTCTCGAACCAATGAAGAAAACCTCTGGTCGCAACAGCTACGGTAGAATCACTGTTCGTCACCACGGCGGCGGCAACAGAAGAAAATACCGCGTAATCGACTTCAAGAGAAACAAAGCTGATATGCCAGCTACCGTACTCACCATCGAGTACGACCCAAACCGTTCCGCTTTCATCGCACTGGTTCAGTACGAAGATGGCGAAAAGAGATACATCGTTGCTCCACACGGCCTGAAAGTTGGCGACGTGATCGAGTCCGGTGTTAACGCTGACATCAAACCAGGTAACGCACTTCCACTGGCTAACATCCCAGTTGGTACCTTCATCCACAACGTTGAACTGTACCCAGGCAAAGGCGCTCAGCTCGCTCGCGCTGCTGGTATCATGGCTCAGCTGATGGCTAAAGAAGGCAAATACGCTCTGATCAGACTCCCATCCGGCGAGCTGAGAAATGTTCCTGTTGAATGCATGGCTACTATCGGTCAGGTATCCAACCTCGAACACGAGAACGTAAACATCGGTAAAGCTGGCCGTAAACGCCACATGGGCTGGAGACCAACCGTTCGCGGTTCCGTAATGAACCCATGTGACCATCCACACGGTGGTGGTGAAGGTAAATCCCCAATCGGCCGTCCAGGCCCTGTTACTCCTTGGGGTAAACCTGCTCTTGGCTACAAAACCAGAAAGAAGAAAAACCTTTCTAACAAATTTATTGTTAAACGTCGTAACGACAAGTAAAGCAGGTTGAATGAAAGGAGGCAGATGAACAATGAGTAGAAGTGTTAAAAAGGGACCTTTCGTGCAGCCAGTTCTGCTGAAACGCGTAAAAGAGATGAATGCTGCAGGCGAAAAACGAGTTCTCAAAACTTGGAGCCGTGCATCCACTATCTTCCCTGATTTCGTTGGACACACATTTGCTGTTCATGATGGACGTAAACATGTTCCGGTATACGTTACCGAAGACATGGTAGGACATAAACTGGGAGAATTCGCTCCTACTAGAACCTATAGAGGTCACGCTGGATCTAAGAAATCCAAATAAGCGGACGACCGAAAGGAGGATAACAAATGGAAGCAAGGGCTTACCTTAGAAATGCCCGCATTGCACCTCGTAAAGTGCAGATTGTGCTCGACCTGATCAGAAATAAACCAGCAAAACAGGCGCTGGCTATCCTGAAATACACTCCAAAAGCAGCATGCGAACCAGTAGAAAAACTGCTGAAATCCGCTATTGCTAACGCTGAAAACAACCACAACATGGACGCTAACTCCCTGTACGTGGCAGAGTGCTTCGTAGGTCAGGGTCCTACAATGAAACGTGTAAGACCAAGAGCTCAGGGCAGAGCATACAGAGTGCTCAAAAGAACATCTAACATCACTATCGTAGTGAAAGAACAGGAATAAATCAGAAGGAGGCGTTAAACTATGGGACAGAAAGTTAATCCACACGGTATCCGTGTTGGCGTTATTAAAAATTGGGATTCCCGCTGGTTTGCAAGAGATAATGCCTTCGGCGATCTCCTGGTAGAGGACTACAACATCCGTAAAGTTCTCAAAAAACAGCTGCATCTGGCTGGCGTTCCTAAAATCGAAATCGAACGCGACGCTGCAAAAGTTAGAATCCACATCCACTGCGCTAAACCAGGTATGGTTATCGGTAAAGGCGGCGCAGAAATCGAAAAACTTCGCGCACAGTGCGAGGCAATGGTTAACAAGAACAAAGAAGTTCCAGTTAAAGTATTCCTCAACATCGTTGAAGTAAAACATCCAGACAAAAACGCTCAGCTGGTTGCTGAAAACATCGCTGCTCAGCTGGAAAGACGTATCTCTTTCCGCCGCGCTATGAAACAGTCCATCGGCCGCGCTATGAAACTGGGTGCTAAAGGTATCAAAGTAAGCGTATCCGGTCGTCTGGCTGGCGCTGAAATCGCTCGTACCGAGCACTACCATGAAGGTACCATTCCACTGCAGACCCTGAGAGCTGACATCGACTACGGCTTCGCTGAAGCAGATACCACCTACGGTAAAATCGGTGTTAAAGTTTGGGTTTACGCTGGTGAAGTTCTTCAGGAAGTTAAAAGAGCACCTCGCAAGGAAGGAGGCAAAAAATAATGCTTCTGCCTAAAAGAGTAAAATACCGCAGAGTCCACAGAGGACGTATGAAAGGTAAAGCAATGAGAGGCAACGTTGTTTCCAACGGCGATTTCGGCCTCCAGGCTCTCGAACCAGCTTGGATCACCTCCAACCAGATCGAGGCTGCCCGTATTGCAATGACCCGTTACATCAAACGTGGCGGTCAGGTATGGATTAAAATCTTCCCTGACAAACCAATCACTGAAAAACCTGCTGAAACCCGAATGGGTTCTGGTAAAGGTAGCCCTGAATACTGGGTTGCTGTAGTTAAACCAGGTAGAGTTATGTTTGAAATCGGCGGCGTAAGCGAAGAGCTGGCTCGCGAAGCTATGCGTCTGGCTATGCACAAACTGCCAATCAAATGCAAATTCATCAAGAAAGAGGAGGGTGACAAGTAATGAAAATCGCTGAGATCAGAAAACTGTCCGCTAGCGAACTGGTTGAAAAACTCAACGAACTGAAAGCAGAACTGTTCCACCTCCGCTTCCAGCATGCAATCAACCAGCTTGATAACCCAATGAGAATCAAAGCAGTTAAACGCGACATTGCTAAGATCTCTACCGTTATCAAAGAAAACGAAATGAAATAGGAAGGGAGGATAACACAATGGAAAGAAATCTTAGAAAAACCAGAGTGGGCGTTGTAGTTAGCGACAAAATGGACAAAACCGTTGTAGTAGCTGTTAAAGACAACGTTAAACATCCTCTCTACAAAAAAAACATGAAACGCACCATCACCTTCAAAGCACATGACGAAGAAAACGCTTGCAGAATCGGTGACAAAGTGCAGGTTATGGAAACTCGTCCACTGTCTAAAGACAAACACTGGAGAGTAGTTAAAGTAATCGAACAGGCTAAATAATCTAAACATTATATTGGTTTGATAGTACAACCGAAAGGAGGGCATGCTCTGTGATTCAGATGCAGACCTATCTCAAAGTTGCCGACAACACTGGTGCAAAAGAACTCATGTGCATCCGCGTTCTGGGTGGTACCCGTCGTAGATATGCAAACATCGGCGACGTGGTTGTAGCTTCCGTTAAGAAAGCTGCTCCAGGCGGTGTTGTTAAAAAAGGTGACGTTGTTAAGGCAGTAATCGTTCGCTCTGCAAAGGGCCTGAGACGCGAAGACGGTACTTACATCCGTTTCGACGAAAATGCTGCTGTTATTATTAAAGATGATAAGACTCCAAGGGGCACACGTATTTTTGGCCCAGTGGCGAGAGAACTGCGTGATAATGATTACCTCAAGATTCTCAGCCTCGCCCCTGAGGTACTTTAATAGGAGGTGCTCAAAGTGAGTGTACACGTTAAAACAAACGATACAGTCGTTATCCTCACCGGTAAAGATAAAGGCAAACAGGGCAAAGTCCTGGCTGTAAGCCCAAAAGAAGGCAAAATCATTGTTGAAGGTTGCAACATGATCAAAAAACATGTTAAACCTCGCAAGATGGGCGATAAAGGCGGTATCGTTGACGCTGAAAGTGCTATGTACGCATGCAAAGCAATGCTGGTATGCCCAAAATGCGGCAAACCTACCCGCGTAGCACACAAAATCACCGCAGAAGGCAAAGTTCGCCTCTGCAAAAAATGCGGCGAAACATTCTAATTAGGAGGAGAGCAGAACAATGGCAAGAATGAAAGAATTCTACGCAGCTGAAGTTGCGCCAGCTTTGTACAAAAAGTTCGGTTACAAAAGCGTTATGCAGATTCCTAAACTGGATAAAGTAGTTGTAAACGTTGGTTGCGGCGAAGCTCGCGACAACCACAAACTGATCGACGCTATCATCGCTGACCTGACCACCATCACCGGTCAGAAAGCTGTTCCAACCAAAGCTAAAAAATCCGTAGCTAACTTCAAACTTCGTGAAGGCATGACTATCGGTGCAAAAGTTACTCTGAGAGGCGACGTTATGTATGAGTTCGTTGACAGACTCTTCAACCTGGCTCTCCCAAGAGTAAGAGACTTCAGAGGTATCAACCCTAACGGTTTCGACGGCCGTGGTAACTACTCCATGGGTCTGAAAGAACAGTTGATCTTCCCTGAAATCGAGTACGATAAAATCGATAAAGTACGCGGTATGGACATCTGCTTCGTTACTACCGCTAACACCGATGAGGAATCCCGTGAGCTTCTGAAGCTGATGGGTGCACCATTCGAGAAATAGGGGGTAAGGTACCGTGGCAAAAACTAGTAAAAAAGTTAGTCAGCAGAGAGAGCCAAAGTACTCTACTCGCGCATACAACAGATGCAAAATCTGCGGCAGACCTCACGCATATCTTCGTAAATTCGGTATTTGCCGTATTTGCTTCCGTGAACTGGCTTACAAAGGTCAGATTCCAGGCGTGAAGAAAGCCAGCTGGTAAGCACAAGCAAAGGAGGTTGACGTCATGCAAATTACAGATAAAATCGCTGATATGCTGACTCGTATCCGTAATGCGAGTGCAGCAAAACATGACACCGTTGATGTTCCAGCATCTAACATGAAAAAAGCTATTGCACAGATTCTCTTGGATGAGGGTTACATCAAAGGCTTCCAGGTTATTGATGATGGAAAACAGGGTATCATCCGTATCACTCTGAAATACGGTGTAGGTAAAGAGGCTGTTATCACCGGCCTGAAAAGAGTTTCCAAACCTGGCCTGCGCATCTATACCAGCTGCAAGGATATGCCAGCAGTTATGAACGGACTTGGTATTGCTATCATGTCCACTCCAAAAGGCATTATGACCGACAAACAGGCTCGCAAAGAGAATGTTGGCGGCGAAGTCCTTGCATTCATTTGGTAAGGAGGTGCACGAAGAATGTCTCGAATTGGTAGAAAACCAGTTGTAGTTCCTGCAGGCGTTGAAGTTAAACTCAACGGCCACGAACTGACTGTTAAAGGCCCAAAAGGCACTCTCGTTAAAGAACTGCACTCCGCAATGGATATCGCAGTAGAGGGCAACGAAATCGTTGTTACTCGTCCAAACGATGAGAAAGAAAACAGAAGCCTGCACGGCCTCACCAGAACTCTGATCTCCAACATGGTAATCGGTGTAACTGAAGGTTTCAAAAAAGAACTGGAAGTTAACGGTGTAGGTTACAGAGCAGCTAAAGAAGGTAAAAACCTGGTTATGATCCTGGGCTACTCCCACAAAGTAATCATGCCAGAACCAGAAAACCTCACTATCGAGGTACCAGCTCCTAACAAAATCATTGTTAGCGGTGCAGACAAAGAAGCTGTAGGTCAGCTCGCTGCTGAAATCCGTGAAAAACGTCTGCCAGAGCCATACAAGGGCAAAGGTATTAAATACGTAGACGAAGTTATCATCCGCAAGGAAGGTAAAGCTGGTAAAGGTAAATAATAAAGGAGTGAATCGAAATGGTGAAAAAGCTTGATAGCAACAAAGCGAGACTGAAAAGACATCGCAGAGTTAGAGCTAAAATTAGCGGCACACCTGAGCGTCCACGCCTCAACGTATTCCGCTCCGCTAAACATATCTATGCCCAGATCATTGACGACGTTAACGGTGTAACTCTGGTTAGCGCATCTTCTATGGAAAAAGGCTTTGAAGGTTTCGGCGGTAATAAAGAAGCAGCTGCTAAAGTTGGTAAAGCAGTAGCAGCTAAGGCTCTCGAAAAAGGTATCTCCGAGGTTGTATTCGACCGTAGCGGTTACCTCTATCATGGCCGCGTAAAAGAATTAGCAGAAGGCGCTCGTGAGGGCGGCCTCAAATTCTAACGGGGAGGGATACTTTTGACTCGCATTGACGCTTCTAAACTCGAACTGAACGAGAGAGTCGTTGCTATTAACCGTGTATCCAAAACGGTTAAAGGCGGACGTGTTATGAAATTTGCGGCACTGGTTGTTGTAGGCGACGGTAACGGTATCGTAGGCTTCGGCATTGGTAAATCTGCAGAGGTTCCAGATGCTATCCGTAAAGGTATCGAAGATGCTAAAAAACATCTGATCAAAGTTAGCCTGAAAGGCACAACCATCCCACACGAAATCGTTGGTGAATTCGGCGCAGGCCGTGTTCTGATGATGCCAGCTCCAGAAGGTACTGGTGTTATCGCAGGTGGTCCAGTACGTGCAGTACTCGAAATGGTAGGTATCCACGATATCCGTACCAAATGCCTGAGATCCAACAACCCATGCAATGTTGTAACTGCTACCATCAATGGTCTGGCTGCTCTGAGAACAGCTGAAGAAGTTGCAGCAATCCGTGGCAAAAGCGTTGAAGAAATTATCGGATAAGGAGGTCGCAACTTATGGCAAACCTTAAAATCAAACTGGTAAGAGGTTTTCAGGGCCGCAAGGACGACCAGATCGCTACCGCTCATTCCCTTGGTCTGAGAAAAATCGGTAACGAGGTTATCCAGCCTGACAACGCAGCTACCAGAGGTAAAATCAATAAGATTTCTCACCTCGTACAGGTAACCGAAGCTTAATTCAAGGAGGTGCAGCTACAATGAAATTGCACGAACTTTGCCCAGCACCAGGTTCTACCAAAAAAGCTTTCCGCGTTGGTAGAGGCGCAGGTTCCGGTAACGGTAAAACCGCTGGTAAGGGTCATAAAGGACAGAATGCACGCTCCGGCGGCGGCGTAAGACCTGGCTTCGAAGGTGGCCAGATGCCTCTGCAGAGACGTGTTCCAAAAAGAGGTTTCACCAACATCTTTGCAACCGTTTACTCCACTGTTAACGTAAGCGATCTGGAACGCTTCGAAGACGGCACTGTAATTACTGCAGACGTTCTGAGAGAAGCTGGTCTGATCAAAAAACTGAACGACGGTGTTAAAGTTCTCGGTAACGGTGAACTGACCAAAAAACTGACTGTTAACGCAGCAGCATTCTCCGCATCTGCTAAAGAAAAAATCGAAAAAGCAGGCGGTAAAGCAGAGGTGATCTAGGATGATCGAAACTCTCAAGCGCGCGTGGAAAATGCCTGACCTGAGAAATAGACTCCTGTACACCCTGATGATTATTGTCGTATTCCGGATTGGCGCGGCTCTGCCGGTGCCATTCCTGAATGCAAGCCAGATGGCAGGCTTCGGCGATGGTAACCTCTTCGGCTACCTCAACCTGATGACTGGTGGTGCTTTCCAGAACGGTACTCTGTTCGCTCTGTCTATCACCCCATACATCTCTGCCAGCATTATTATCCAGTTGCTCACCGTAGCAATTCCTGCACTGGAAAAGCTTTCTAAGGAAGGCGAATCCGGCAGAAAGAAACTGAAGAAGATCGAACGTGGCACCACCGTAGCTCTGGCTCTGATCGAGTCCTTCGGTTACTACAACATTCTGAAATCTCAGAGTGCTGTAATGAGTGGCAGCAACGGCTTCGCAAACTTCCTGATTCCACTGACCATCGTTCTTTCCTTCACCGCCGGCGCAATGATTTGTGTATGGCTGGGTGAAAGAATCGATGAAAAAGGTATCGGTAACGGTATCTCCATGCTGCTCTTCGCTGGTATCGTAGCCAGAGGTTTGACCGCAGCACTGGGCGTTATTCAGTACTTCCTTGAGGGTATTGACCTGCTCCGTACTGGCTTCCTGGGACAGGGTCTCCGCTACGTGATCGGTATTCCGGTAATCGTAGTTCTCTTCGTTTTGATGATTTCCTTCATCATTCTGATGACTAAAGCTGAACGCCGTATTCCGGTTCAGTACGCAAAACGCGTAGTTGGCCGTAAAATGTACGGTGGCCAGTCCAGCCATCTTCCAATCAGCGTAAACCTCTCCGGTGTTATGCCGGTTATCTTCTCCTCCACCATCCTGGCAATTCCAACCACCATCGGTGCGTTCGTAACTCCAGCTGAAGGCGGTTTCATGGAGAAAGTACTCAATGCGCTGAACTATGACAGCCCATTCTATGCTCTGATCTACTTCGTACTGATCGTTGCATTCGCTTACTTCTATGTTGCTATCCAGTACAATCCAATTGAAATGGCTAACAACCTGAGAAAACAGAATGGTGCTATCCCAGGTATCAGACCTGGTAAACCAACTTCCGACTTTATTTCCAAAATCATTTCTAAAGTTACTATGGTAGGCGCTCTGTTCCTGGCTGTAGTAGCAATCCTGCCAATCTTCGTAGCAGCTATCACCAAGATCAACATTTCCTTCGGTGGTACCACCATCATCATCGTAGTTGGTGTTGCACTGGATACTGTAAGACAGCTGGAATCTGAAATGATGATGCGTCACTACAAAGGATTCCTGGAATAATTGAAAGGGGACTTTTTCATGAAGATCATCCTGCTGGGCGCTCCTGGTGCTGGTAAAGGTACTCAGGCAGAAAAAATTTGTGTACATTACAATATCCCACAGATCAGCACGGGTAATATTATCCGCGAAGCAATGAAAAATGAAACTCCAGCTGGTCTCAAAGCAAAAGAGTTCGTTAACTCCGGTGCTCTGGTTCCAGATGAAGTCGTAATCGAAATGGTTAACGACAGACTCAAACAGGACGACTGTGCAAACGGTTACATCCTTGATGGCTTCCCAAGAACTGTTCCACAGGCAGAAGCCCTGGATCAGATGGGTGTCCAGATCGATAAAGTATTGGATATCGAAGTTGCTGATGACGTGATCATGGGTCGTATGACCGGTCGTCGAGTTTGCTCCAAATGCGGCGCAACCTACCACACCGAGTTCAACCCAGCAAAAGATGGCGTTCACTGCGACAAATGCGGTACTGAGCTGACCATCCGTAAGGATGACGAGCCGGAAACCGTAAAAGCACGTCTGCAGGTTTATCACGAGCAGACTGAGCCTCTGAAAGATTACTATCAGAACAAAGGCAACCTTGTTATGGTAGAGGGTGTTGGCGCTCTTGATGAGATCACCGCCAAAATCCTGAAAGCTCTGGAGGCCTAATAATGGTTTCGCTTAAAACGAGCAAAGAACTGTTGGACATGAAGCTTTCCTGCCAGATTTCAGCTCAAGCGCTGAAACTTGCAGGAGAACTGATCCGACCGGGTGTGTCAACCGCACACGTTAATAAAATGGTTCACGAGTTCATCGTGTCTCAGGGTGCAAAACCAACCTTTCTTGGATACGGCGGCTTTCCGGCAGCGTGCTGCATCTCCGTCAATGACGAAGTGATTCATGGTATCCCATCGGATCGAATCATTCGTGAAGGAGATATCGTCAGTGTGGATGTCGGTGCTGCGATCAATGGTTACACCGGTGATAATGCAGCGACCTTCGCTGCAGGCGTGGTTTCTGATGAAGCCCGCAAGATCATGGAAGTAACAGAACAGTGTCTGTACAAAGCCATTGAGGCTGCTCAGCCGGGCAATCGTCTGGGTGATGTGGGTTACGCAGTACAGTCCTATGCAGAATCGTTTGGTTTCGCAGTAGTGAGAGACTTCGTCGGTCACGGCGTGGGCAAAAAGCTTCACGAAGCACCGGAGGTTCCAAACTACGGCACACCGGGCAGAGGTCTTCGACTGATGCCGGGTATGACATTGGCCATCGAACCGATGATCAATGTAAAAGGCAGTGCAGTAAAGACCCTGAAAAACGGAACTGTGCTGACTGCCAGCGGATCCTTATCCGCACACTTTGAACACACGATCGCCATCACGGCGGACGGTCCTGTGATCCTGACGAAAGCTTAGGTGAACAGATGAAGCGTGGAACAGTTGTGAAATCCATTGCCGGTCGCGATAAAGACCGATTCCAGGTAGTGCTTGGCTGCGAAGCAGGACGCATTCTTGTAGCAGACGGTAAGCTGAGAAAACTCAGCACACCGAAAGCAAAGAACAGCCGTCATCTGCAGAAAACAGAACAGCACATTGATTTGGATCAGATCCATTCCGACAAGGCTCTGCGAAAAGCATTAACCATGTTAGACTTGATTTAGCGAGGAGGCAATTTGCTTGTCTAAAGAAGACGTAATCGAACTGGAAGGCAAGGTTCTCGAATCTCTGCCAAACGCTCAATTCAAAGTTGAGCTTCCAAACGGCCATGTAATTCTGGCTCATATCTCCGGCAAACTGCGTATGAACTTCATCCGCATCCTGCCAGGCGATAAAGTGACTGTGGAGATGTCTCCATACGATCTGCAGAAAGGTAGAATTACCTGGAGATCCAAATAGTTCGTTCATAAATTAAATTCACTGTTTAGGTAAATACAAGGAGGTATTTCAAATGAAAGTAAGACCTTCCGTTAAGCCTATTTGCGAAAAATGTAAAGTAATCAAACGCAAAGGACGCATTATGGTTATCTGCGATAACCCAAAACATAAACAGCGTCAGGGCTAATAGTTTCAACCAAACTATGGAAACCGATATAATGGAGGTGCGACAAAAGTATGGCTCGTATTGCTGGTGTTGACTTGCCTCGTGAGAAGCGAGTTGAAATTGGACTTACCTATATCTACGGTATTGGCAGAAAGTCCGCATCTGACATCCTTGCTGCTACAGGTGTAAACCCTGATATCAGAGTAAAAGACCTGGAAGAAGACGATGTCTCCAAGCTGAGAGATTATATTGATAAAAACTTTGTGGTAGAAGGCGACCTGCGTCGTGACACCGCACTGAACATCAAACGACTGATTGAAATTGGCTCCTACAGAGGCCTGCGTCACAGACGTGGTCTGCCTGTAAGAGGTCAGAGAACTAAAACCAATGCACGTACTCGCAAAGGTAAAGCTAAAACAGTCGCTAACAAGAAGAAATAATTAGGGAGGGATAGGAGAAATGGCTAAAGCAAACGCAAAAAAAGCCGCACCAAGACGTCGTGAACGTAAAAATATTGAACGTGGTGCTGCTCATATCCAGTCTACCTTTAACAACACCATCGTAACTATCACCGATACCCAGGGTAATGCACTGTCTTGGGCATCCGCAGGTGGTCTTGGCTTCAGAGGTTCCAGAAAATCCACTCCTTTCGCAGCTCAGACTGCAGCAGAAACCGCTGCTAAAGCTGCAATGGTACATGGTCTGAAAACTGTTGAAGTATACGTTAAAGGCCCAGGCTCCGGTCGTGAAGCTGCTATCCGCGCACTGCAGGCAGCAGGTCTTGAGGTTAGCATGATCAAAGACGTAACCCCAATTCCACACAACGGTTGCCGCCCACCAAAGAGAAGACGCGTATAGTCTTATAGGGAGGTAAGTATAATATGGCAAGATATACTGGCGCGGTATGCAAACTTTGCCGTCGTGAAGGACAGAAACTGTTCCTGAAAGGCGAAAGATGCTACTCTGATAAATGCGCTCTGGCTCGCAGAGCATACGCTCCTGGCCAGCACGGTCAGAACCGTAAAAAAGTTTCTGAGTACGGTATTCAGCTCCGTGCTAAACAGAAAACCAAACGCTTCTACGGCGTACTGGAAGGTCAGTTCGCTCACTACTTCGAACTGGCTACCAAAATGGACGGTCAGGCTGGTGAAAACCTGCTGAAACTGCTCGAATCCCGTCTGGACAACGTAGTTTACAGAATGGGTCTGGCTACCTCCAGAGCAGAAGCTAGACAGATGGTTCGCCATGGTCACTTCACTCTGAACGGCCATAAAGCAAACATTCCTTCCATCCTGCTGAAAGCTGGCGATGTTATCGAAGCTAAAGGTACTGACAAAGTGAAAGCTATGGCAGAAATCAACGCTTCCAAACCAGTTGCTAAATGGCTGGAAATCAACAAAGAAACCCTGGTTGGTAAAGTAATCGAGCTGCCAAGCCGTGAAGATATCGACCTGGATGTTGAAGAACATCTCATCGTTGAGCTGTACTCCAAATAATAAGGGTGTTTGCCGGCGGGCACACATCTGCCCGCAGGTCACTTTTATTGTTTGCGAAAATTCAGCATGGGAACGCGAAACATACAACTGGATCATCCCGAACCCTGTTCTGTGGATGCCTAGTTATACAAGGAGGGTTTAATTGTGGTTAAGATTATCGAACCAAAGATCGAGACTGAAGAACTGAAACCTGACGGCTCTTACGGCAGATTTGTTGTTGAACCACTCGATCGAGGTTTTGGAACAACTTTAGGCAACAGCCTTAGAAGAGTTTTGCTCTCCTCGCTTCCTGGTGTTGCAGTAACCTCCATCAAAATTGATGGTGTGCAGCACGAATTCTCAACCATTGAGGGCGTTAAAGAGGATGTTACAGAGATCGTCCTCAACATCAAAGGTTTAACTGCAAAGCTCTATTGCGAAGGTCCTAAGACTGTATACATCAATGCAGAGGGTGAATGCGAAGTTACCGCAGGCTCTATTCAGTGTGATTCTGATGTAGAGATCCTCGACCCAAGCATGCATATCGCTACATTGGGCCCTAACGCTTCCCTTAGAATGGAAATTGTTCTTGATAAAGGTCAGGGCTATGTTTCTGCCGACAAGAACAAACAGATTGCTAAGGACAAAAACAACGATAAATCCGTTCAGGATAAAGCTCAGGTAGATAAACTGAGCCTTAACAAGATTTATGTTGACAGCATCTATACCCCTGTTTTGAAAGTGAACTACGTTGTAGAGAACACACGTGTAGAACAGATTACAGACTATGATAAGCTGACATTGGAAGTGTGGACAGATGGTACTATCTCTGCAAAAGAAGCTGTCTCTCTTTCAGCCAAGATCCTCAATAGACAACTCAACCACTTCGTGGATCTGTCCGAAGAAGTGAGCAATACTGAGATCATGGATACTCAGGAAGACACCGGTAAGGAAAAGGCTCTTGAGATGACCATTGAAGAGCTTGACCTTTCTGTGCGTGCGTTCAACTGTCTCAAACGGGCAGGCGTCAACACTGTAAGTGATTTGATTAACAAATCTCAGGATGAAATGATGAAAGTTCGTAACCTCGGTAAAAAATCTCTGGAAGAGGTTCTCGCGAAACTGGATTCCCTTGGTTTCAGCCTGAACAAAACCGATGAATAGTTGAGAATAATTCCACTATCCGAAATAAAGGAGTGAATTTGGATGCCAGGTACTAGAAAACTCGGCAGAACTAGCGATAGCAGAGCTGCCATGCTCAGAGCGATGGTAACCTTCCTGCTGGAAAACGGCAAGATCGAAACCACCGTTACCAGAGCTAAAGAAGTCAAAGCAATGACTGACAGAATCATCACCAAAGCGAAACAGGATAACCTCCATTCTAAGCGTCAGGTGTACTCCTACGTAACCAAAGAAACCGTTGCTAAAAAGACCATCGATGAAATTGCTCCAAAATACATGGAACGCAATGGCGGTTACACCCGCATCATCAAAACTGGTCCTCGCCGCGGCGACGCAGCTGAAATGGCTATCATCGAATTGGTTTAATTTGATGTGTTTTGAGACCTGCCCGAAAGGGCGGGTCTTTTTTTGTGCTGTTTTCTAATTTCTCGAAGCGACTTTCATGCAAACTGCGGGAAAATCTGAAGAATGTGCTGCTTTGTTTGAAATGGCTTTTCCCTTGTGCTATGATGAACTTGTGCCCGGAATTTGACGGGCGATTCGACTTCTGAAGGAGGAAACAACCAAATGAAAGCGATTATCAACGGTAAAGTTGTGACCGTAACAGGGGAGACATACGACAAAGGTATCGTTCTGGTAGAGGGCGATAAAATCGTGGCAGTAGGCGCTGATGTTGCAGTGCCTGCCGATGCCGAAGTGATCGATGCAGCCGGCTGCTGGGTTATGCCGGGCTTGATCGACTGCCACACTCATATTTCCAATTTCAATGAACCGAACAGTATTCCTGGTAACTACGACGGCAACGAGGCTACCAGCCCGATTACCGCTCATGTTCGTGCAATGGATGCTGTGTATCCTGATGACTATGCGATCAAACCGGTTCGTGAAGCAGGCTTCACCACCGTTTGCATTCTGCCTGGTTCCGCCAATGTGATCGGCGGTACCGGTATTTCTGTAAAACTCCGTGGACACACCGCCAAAGAGATGGCGATTCCAGGTACTGAGCAGATGAAATTTGCTTTCGGTGAAAATCCAAAACGTGTTTACGGTGGTAAAAAGGTAATTCCAAGCACCCGTATGGGCGTTGGTGCAGTTCTGAGAGAAGCTCTCTTCAATGCGAAGAACTACTCCGATTCTCTGATCGAAGCAGAGACTGATCCTTCCAAGAAACCAAAACCGGACTTCAAACTGGAAGCGCTGGTTCCGGTTGTACGCGGCGAGATGCGCTGCCGTATGCACGCACATACTTCCCACGACATTCTGACCGCAATTTCCATTGCAGAAGAATACAATCTGGATTATGTTATCGAACATTGTACCGAGGGTTATAAAATTGCAGACGTTCTTAACGAGAAATCCGCTCGTGTAGTTATCGGTCCTCATCTGACTGCACCATCGAAGGTGGAGATCCACGGCCGTAAACTGGAGAATTCCGGTATTCTGGCAAACGAAGAGAACATTACTGTTTGTCTGACTGCCGACACCGGTTCTGAAACTTCCAGACTGCCAATGACCATCGGTATGCTGATGCGCCGTGGTCTCAGCGAAGAAAAAGCAATTCAGGGTGTGACCATCAACCCTGCAAAAGTCCTCAATCTGGACCACAGAGTAGGTTCTCTGGAGGTTGGTAAAGATGCGGATATCGCTATCTTTGACGGTCACCCATTCGATAGTATGACCCTCTGCCGTCTGGTTATGATTGACGGCGAGATCTACAAGAACACACTGTAAGGAAGGGGAGCAGAAACGATGATCGCAATTACAAATGGTAAAGTAGTGACCGTGACCGGTGATACCTACGAGCAGGGCACCGTTCTTGTAGAAAACGGAAAAATCGTTGCAGTTGGCGCAAATATTGATATCCCGGCGGATGCTGAAATCATCAATGCAGAGGGCATGTGGGTTACCCCGGGTCTTATCGATCCGCACACTCATATGTGTAACTTTAACGAGCCGCGAACCAATCCTTCCATTCCGCTGGATGGCAACGAAATGAGCGACCCGATCACTCCACAGGTTCGAGCAATCGACGCTGTGAACCCTTACGACTACGCTGTTGACGTAGTTCGCCAGGCTGGTTTCACCACCGTATGCATTCTGCCGGGCTCTGCGAACCTGATCGGCGGTCGTGGCACCGTTATTAAACTGCGCAAAGCAAACACCGCAGAAGAAATGGAAGTTCCGGGCTGCGAGCAGATGAAATTTGCTATGGGTGAAAACCCAAAACGCTGCTACGGCACAGACCGCAAACTGCCAATGACCCGTATGGGTGTGGCAGCTCTGATTCGTGAGACTCTGTACAAAGCAAAAGTGTACTCTGATAAGCTGAAAGCAGCTGAAACCGACCCATCCAAAGCACCGGAACCTGATTTCCGTCTGGATGCACTGGTACCTGTTGTACGCGGTGAAATGCGCTGCCGTATTCATGCACATCGCTCCGATGACATTATGACTGCCATCCGCTATGCAGAGGAATTCGGTCTGGATTACACCATCGAACACTGCACTGAGGGTCACATGATCGTAGATGCACTGAAGAAGAGAAATATCCGCTGCACCATCGGTCCACATCTCTGGGCACCGACCAAACAGGAACTGTGGAACATGACCATCGAGAATGCAGGAATTCTGGCAAATGCAGGTCTGCAGGTTTCCCTGACTGCTGACGAAGGCAGCAGAACTGCGTATCTGCCTGCAACCATCGGTCTGCTGATGAGAAACGGTCTCAGCGAAAAAGCAGCCTTTGAAGGTGTTACAATCAACCCTGCAAAAACTCTGGGTCTGGAGGACCGTGTAGGCTCTCTGGAAGTAGGCAAAGACGCTGACATCGCGATCTTTGACGGCCATCCATTCAGCAGCTTGAGCCTCTGCCGCCTGAGCATGATCGACGGCGAAGTGGTTCACAATATTATGTAAACGAAGCCCCAAAGCCCGACGGATTCCGTCGGGCTTTTTGCGTACAATGGAGGGGAATTGACAGCCCTTCCTCATCCATGTAGAATAAAAGCAGAACAACAAAAGGAGGTATGATGATGGCTAATGTGATCGCTGTGATTTGGGACTTTGACAAAACACTGGTGGATGGCTATATGCAGGACCCGATTTTCTCTCACTACGGTGTGGATGGAAATCAGTTCTGGAAGGAAGTTCACGAACTACCGGAGAAGTATCTGAGGGAACAGGGCGTTCGCGTCAACAGAGATACCATTTATCTCAATCATTTCCTCCGATATGTGCGGGAGGGAGTTTTCCCCGACCTGAACAATGAAAAGTTGAAAACTTTCGGCAGGGAACTGCAGTTTTATCCGGGAATCCCGGAGATTTTCGAGAAGACGAAACGGATGATCGCAGACGACCCTCACTACAAAGAATATGATATCAAGGTGGAGCACTATATCGTCAGCACGGGGATGCTGGCTGTTATCAAAGGCACGGCCATCATGGACTATGTGGACGGAGTCTGGGGCAATGAACTGATCGAAGATGAAATAAACGGCAGGAAAGTCATTGCAGAACTGGGCTATACCATCGATAATACGTCCAAAACGCGCGCTATCTTTGAAATCAACAAGGGTGTGCCGAAGCATCCGGAGATTGATGTGAACTCCAAAGTGTCGGCTCATAAACGCCGTGTGCCTTTTGAGAATATGATTTATATCGCCGATGGACCAAGTGATATTCCTGCTTTTTCTCTTGTCAATAAAAATGGCGGTTCTACTTTTGCGATCTATCCGAAGGGCGATGCAAGAGCCTTTCGCCAGGTAGAGCAGCTGCGTATGGATGGCAGGATCCATACTTATGCGGAGGCAGACTATCGGGAAGGAACTACGGCGCAACTGTGGATCTGCAGTAAAATCATGGACATTGCAGAACGGATCCGTCAGAACGAGAAGAAAAGTATCACCGAATCCATTTCCAAAGTACCGATTCATTTATAAGGAGAGAACAGTATGATCGTAACATTTTCCGGTACCGGAAACAGCCGCTACTGCGGACAATTTCTGGCAGATAAACTCGACGATGAGCTGTTGGATTGTTTCCATTACATCAAACATGGAATTCAGGCAGAACTGATTTCCGGAAAGCCATGGATTTTTGTGGCACCAACCTATGCGTGGCAGCTGCCACATGTTTTTATGGATTTCATTCGCAGCAGCTGGCTGCAGGGAAGCCGTGATGTGTATTTTGTCATGACCTGCGGTTCAGATATCGGTGGCGCCGCTGCGTACAACGAACAGCTCTGTCAGGAGCTGCAGCTGAATTACAAAGGTACTCTAAAAGTAGCCATGCCGGAAAACTATATCGCTTTGTTCGATGTTCCATCGGAGGAGAAGTGTGAAAAAATGCTGACTGAGGCACAGCAGACGCTGAGTGAAGCGGTCGTGTATATGAGCAAAAACGAAGCGCTTCCGCAGAAGAAAGTTTCTCCGTTGGGCAAAGTTTGCAGTTCTCTGGTGAATAAAGGCTTCAATCAGTATTACATCAAAGCGGATAAGTTTTACGCTACAGCAAAATGCATTGGCTGCGGAAAATGTGCGGAGCTTTGCGTACTTAACAACATCAGTCTGAAAGACGGTCTGCCTCAGTGGGGAAAACACTGCACTCACTGCATGGCTTGTATCTGTCATTGTCCGGTCGAGGCGATCGAGTATGGAAACGTCAGCCGCGGAAAACGACGCTATCGCTGTCCTGAGTATAAGAAATAGGAATTTGACTTTTTGCAGATTTCCGATACAATGAAATCATGCATGAATTTGCAATGAGGAAGGGAATTTGCTATGAATCAAGAACTTATCAGTATCATCGTCCCTATTTATGATATTGAAGACTGTCTGCCGCGCTGTATCGAAAGCCTGATGGCGCAGACGTATGAAAACATTGAGATTTTGCTGATCAATGATGGTTCTCCTGATAACAGCGGAGCGATCTGTGAGGCGTATGCTCAAAAAGATCCACGAGTGAAATACTTCTATAAGCCAAATGGAGGTCTCTCCAGTGCACGAAACTTCGGTTTGGACCAGGCGCAAGGTGAATATATTTGTTTCGTAGATGGTGATGACTTCATGGACAAACGCATGGTGGAGATTTTATACAGCGAGATCCGGAAGCATCATGTGAAGCTGTCTGCCTGTGGCTTCCTTGTGTATCACGATGGGGATGAACTGCAAGAAATTACATTTGATCCGGAAAAGACAGAGGTGTTCAATACCGAAGAAGCCATCAATCATTTGTTCACCAAGGAAAAATATGCGAATTACGCATGGAACAAAATGTATCATCGTTCTTTGTTCCGGGAGCTGCGTTTTCCGGTCGGCCGCAAGATGGAAGATTTGGGAACCATGTACAAGCTGATGGGACAGTGCGAAGCGGTAAGCTACAATCCGGTGAAGCTCTGCAACTATTATCAGCGTGGAACAAGTATCCTGCATAACCGTGATAAAAAATTCTATGAGGATAAGTTCTTCCTGACCCATGAGCGCTACGAATATCTGAAGAAGAAATTCCCCAATATGCTGCGTAATGAGCTGTATATGATGGTTGTGATCATGGATGCTTACCCACACATGGATAAGGGCAGCCAGCAGGAAAAATTGGCTGAACAGCTGATGAAACAGTTCCCAACCAGTCACGCAAAACATTTCCCGCCGCGCTATAAGAAACGCTATCGTTACTATCGTTTCAGCAAGGCGCTGTATCGTCATATTTATAAGAAAAAAAGCGACAAAGAATAGGACAAATCCCATTTCAGAACGGGCTGAAATGGGATTTTTTATGCATATATCTCACAAAATTTGTATGAACTTCGGTCATGTTTTCCATTATGTGTTCATATGCCGAGAGTGATTTTTGGCTCAAATCATCAAAAGATTGTTTAATATGAATAAGGATAAAGTGTTAACTTGTTAAATACGGGGAAAACGCAAAGAATTCTTGCGATTTGTTTTGTCATATATTATAATAAATATAATTATGATAGTTGAAAAACTGTCCAATAAATACGAAAAAGAGACAAATTCTGTTCTGTATCTGGGAGAGGATACGGGTCAGGATGTTGTCGTCTTTTCGCCGCGTGCATTGGGATGCACAATTCAAACTCAAAGGAGAGGAAAAGGTATGAAAAGAGCAGGAATTTTGAACAGCGACATTTCAAGAGTCCTGTCTTATCTGGGACATACGGATCAGATCTGTATCGGCGACTGTGGTCTGCCAATCCCTGACGAGACAGAACGTATTGATCTGGCGCTGGCTTTTGGCGAACCGACCTTTATGCGGACGCTGGAGCTGGTTGCTGCTGACATGAAGATCGAAAAGATCATCCTGGCAGAAGAAATCAAAACACAGAATCCGCAGGTGCTCAAGCAGATCGAAGAACTGTTCGCAGGACAGAATGTGGAAACCGAGTTTGTTTCCCACGTGGAACTGAAAGAACAGACCAAGAGCTGCAAAGCAGTAATCAGAACAGGTGAAATTACTCCATATGCAAATATCATTTTGCAGTCTGGCTGTATCTTCGCTTGATGAGGAGGGCTAACAAAGTATGAATATTGAGATGAGAGGCATCAACAAGTCCTTTGGCAGCAACCAGGTTCTGAAAGATGCCGGCTTCCTGCTCAAAGATGGCGAAGTTCACGCTCTCATGGGTGAAAACGGTGCAGGTAAATCTACTCTGATGAAGATCCTCACCGGTGTTTATACCAAAGATTCCGGTACTATCTTCGTGGATGGTCAGGAAGTGAACTACAAAAATCCTCAGGAAGCTGAAAAAGCAGGTATCGTCTTCATTTACCAGGAGATCAACTCCCTCTTTGACCTGACCGTTGAAGAAAACCTCTTCATGGGCAAAGAGATCACCAAAGGTTTTGGTATTTGCGATAAGAAAGCGATGCGCGCAAAAGCTCAGGAAGTAATGGATCGTCTGGGCGTACATATTCCGATCGATGCTACGATGGCAGATCTGTCCGTCGGTCAGCAGCAGATGGTTGAGATCTGTAAAGCACTGATGGTGGATGCAAAAGTCCTCATCATGGACGAACCGACCGCAGCACTGACCGAGAGCGAAACCAAAGTTCTCTTTGAAGTTATGCGCTCCTTGACCGCAAAAGGCGTTTCCATCGTTTATATCTCTCACCGTATGGAAGAGATCTTCGAAATGTGCGAACGTATCACCATTCTCCGCGACGGCCAGTATGTTGATACCAAATACATCAAAGACATCACCATGGATGACGTTGTTCAGATGATGATCGGTCGTGAGATCGGTGAACGTTACCCACATCGTGATGTTAAAATCGGCGACGAAGTGATCCGCGTAGAAGGTCTTTCCAGCGGCAAGAAATTCCACAACGTGAACTTCTCCGTAAAAGCCGGCGAAGTTCTGGGTGTTGCAGGTCTGATGGGTGCCGGCCGTACCGAGATCATGCAGGCTATCTTCGGCAATCTGCCGGTAGATGGCGGTAAGATCTACATCGAAGGCAAAGAAGTTACCATTAAAAACCCTCGACAGGCTATCGCAAACGGCATCGGTTTCATCACCGAGGACCGTAAAACCGAAGGTCTGCTGCTGGAGAAATCCATTGCAGAAAATATTGAGATCGCCAACCTGGGCAAAGTTTCCGGCAGCGGCGTTCTGAATCCGAAGAAACAGGCTGAACTGGTGAAAAAGGGCATCGAAGAGTTCCGCATCAAATGCTTTGGTCCGGATCACGAATGTAACAACCTCTCCGGTGGTAACCAGCAGAAAGTTGTTCTCGCAAAATGGATCTACACCGATCCAAAGATCCTGATCCTCGACGAACCAACCCGAGGCGTGGACATCGGTGCGAAAAAAGAAATTTACAATGTTATCAATGATATGGCAGCAAAAGGCGTAGCTGTAATCATGGTTTCCTCTGAGCTTCCGGAAGTTCTGGGTATGAGCGACCGCATCATGGTTGTCCATGAGGGTGAGGTAACCGGTATCATCGACGCTGCAGGCGCTGATCAGGCAAAAGTAATGACATTGGCAACAGGAGGAAGTCTGTAATGAAAAAGGAAAAAAATATCGGCTCAATGTTGGGCGAATATGGCGCGTTTATCGCACTGGTGCTGCTGGCAGTTGTTCTGGGTATCATCAGTCCGGAATTCCGCGCACCAAGCAACCTGCTGAACCTGCTGCGTCAGGCGTCCTTTAACGGTCTGATCGCAATCGGTATGACCTGCGTAATTCTTTCTGACGGTATCGACCTGTCCGTAGGTTCTGTTTTCGCACTGAGCGCAATCATCTGCGCTGAAATGATCACCATGGGTATGCCTGCAATCGTATGTATCTGCGGCGCTCTGATCGTTGGTACTCTGCTGGGTACCGTATCCGGTCTGTTGGTAACCAAAGGCCGCCTGCAGCCATTCATCGCTACCCTGGTAACTATGACTGCATACCGTGGTCTGGCAATGATCATTACCGACGGTAAACCAATCTCCCGTCTGTCTGATACTCTGACCAGCGGTTCTTTCCTCTTCAAAGCACTTGGTAAAGGTAACATCGTTCCTCTGTTCGCAGAAAACGTGAAGATCCCTCTGCCGGCAGTAATTCTGATCCTGGCATTCGCAATCTTCTACTTCATCCTGAACCATACTACTTACGGCCGTAAAATCTATGCAACCGGTTCCAACGCAAAATGTGCAAAACTGGTTGGTGTTGACACTGCAAAAATCAAAACTTCCGTATACGCTATCTCCGGTTTCATGTCTGCTCTGGCAGGTCTGATGATGATCTCTCGTGTAAACTCCGCACAGCCTACCCTCGGTGATGGCTACGAGCTGGATGCAATCGCAGCAGTAGCACTGGGCGGTACTTCCATGAGCGGTGGCCGCGGTAAAATCACCGGCACCATCGCAGGCGTACTGATCATCGCTGTACTGAGCAACGGTCTGAACATTCTGGGCGTTACTTCCTACTATCAGGACGTTATCAAAGCGCTCGTAATCCTCGTTGCAGTTCTGTCCGACAGCAAGAGATAAGTGTTGATATAGGATTGGAGATTAAAAGCATGAAAAGATTATTCTGTCTGTTTCTCAGCCTGATGATGGTCTTCACCATGACCGGCTGTAAAATTACCATTGACGGTGAAGAAAACTCCGTCGCAGCCAATGCTCCTGCCGCAAAAGGCACCATTGGTCTTTCCGTATCTACTCAGAACAACCCATTCTTCGTAACTCTGGCAGAAGGCGCAAAAGCAGCTGCTGACAAAGCCGGCGTAAGCCTGAGCGTAGTAGACGCAGGCGACGACGTAACCAAACAGGTTTCCGACATCGAAGACCTGGTGGCAAAGGGCGTTTCTGTTCTGATCGTAAACCCATGTGACTCTGACGCAGTTACCGGTGCAGTTGAAGCTGCAAAAGCAAAAGGCGTTAAAGTTATTTCCGTTGACCGTGCAGTAAACGGCGTAGAAATCGACTGTCAGATCGCATCCGACAACGTTCTCGGTGCAGAACTGGCAACCCAGTACATCATTGATACCCTCGGCGAAGGTGTGAAAGTAGCTGAACTGGTAGGTACCAACGGTGCATCTGCAGCAATCGAAAGAAGCCAGGGCTTCCACAATGTAGCTGACAGCAAACTGACTGTTGTTGCTTCTCAGACCGCAAACTTCGACCGTACCCAGGGTATGTCCGTAATGGAAAACATGCTCCAGGCTAACGGCGACATCCAGGCAGTATTCGCAGCAAACGACGAAATGGCACTGGGCGCAATGGAAGCAATCTCCGGCGCATCCAAAGACATTCTGGTAATGGGCTTCGACGCTACTGACGAT
>JAFSIC010000015.1 GCA_017439985.1 Oscillospiraceae bacterium | reverse complement strand
ATAGCCCATATAACCAGATTTGACAAAGTAACGGGCAAAGAGGCTGTATATCAGTTCGTCCGGGTATAGCGTCGGGAAATAAGCAATCACACGACCACCTCTTCAACCGGAAACTGATCTCTCAAAAGATCAACAATATTTATTCGTCCCTCTTTGGCTCTGGAAACCAACTGCGCAATCGTGAAGCCGATCTGTTCCGGCTCTTTACTTATCGGCTCTATGATCTTCTTTGGCTTGACGCTGGAGGATGCCCGCTTTTTTACAGGCTCAATGTAGACATGCAGCAAGGAAAGTCTCTTCTGATATGCCTCGTTCAGCGTTTCAATACTCAATTCCTCGCGTCCGTCCAGTATGGCAATCTCCTGCGCATCATGGATCAGGGAAACCACCACCGACACAATGCCGGAACTATGCTCATACAGCCACTCAATGATCGCTGGGGTAATTTCAGCATATCGCTTTACATATTGATAAGAAAACAGGGTACAGCAGAAGTCGCAGAAATATCGATCATATTCAAGCCGCCCATAATACAAGCCCAAAGAACGACGTGCAAGCTGCATGGCCTGCTCAAAGAACGATGCGCTTTCCGGCGTGCCCACCATACAGATGGATATGCCGCTGTTGTTGATGAGCTGCGTCAATGCGCCGATCAAGCTTTTTCCGTTCTTGCTGTTGGCGACATTCTGAATCTCATCGACTACCAGCAGGCCGATGTGATTCAGTGCAACCTGACTGACGCTGCCGATGATCATATCCGTTGTCGATCTGGTTCTAACTGCTCTTTCATAGTATTTGCTTCCCAAACATTCATCCACTTTGCGCAGGATCTCAAGCAGAAAACCTTTTACGGACGAATCAAACGGGCATTGAACCACAATACAGGGGATTACCTTTACAAACGGCTCTTTGACTTCAATGATTCCACTGGCCATAATCAAATCAAGCGCCTTGCTGATCGCCGTACTCTTACCAATTCCAGACGTGCCTATGATCGTAAAACTGTCTGAGCCGCCAATGATGCCGCTATATTCCTGCTGCCGAACAGCCTTGTGATTTTCGTATTGCTGGAGGATAGCGATTTTTGAGCCTTTCTTTTGAAGAGAACGAAGCAGGGCAAGATAGAGTTTGCTGTAAATCTCCATCGACATTTGAGATGGAAGATAGATTTGATATAGGTCTGACAGCGCCATGAGCCGGACAGCCTCACTCTCTGCACGTATGCTGTCATCGTAATCCGGCAGTGTTTTCATCGCAGAAAGAAGCTCTCTCCCGGCCATCATTTCAGGCAACGCCTTGACGATCTCAGTCAATCTGTCCATGCCTCATGCCTCCTCTCATATGATCAATGTGCACCCTTCCCTGTTCCTTTTTTCTGGTTGTCCTGATACCCTTGATATTGGCATGATCTGAGCTGGAAACGCTATGCGCAATCGTCTCAATATGGGCTGCAAGGTCTATTTTTGCCTGCATATTTGCGCAAGAAAGCACCTTCTCCATGTTCTTCTGAGCCTCTTTGACCGAATTCACGTCCGACAATTCCATGCCCTTGAAGCGCCCTTCAATCAGCTCAAAACGAACGTATTTCCCTTGATCCAGAAGCCAGACAGCAGACACATCATCTGGATTATAGGCAACCGTTGCCGTCCCGCCCTTCAAAAACCTCTCGGCATAGTCATCGTGTCTATACCTGAGCTTGTTTACTTTCAGGCCATTTCTGCCGAATCTGCCCAAAGTTCGCGGCATAAGCGTCAGCATCAGATTATCATAGTTGCATGAAATCAGATTTGCGCCTGCTTGTCTCAGTCCATAATTCCAGATTTCACTTGCACAGGGCTGTACTTTTTCTGCAATCATCTGCCCGGTATACGGAAAGTTTTCAATAATTCGCCTGCTGTTGTAATAGATGATGCAATGAATGATGATTTTCTCAAAGTCCCGCATGGTTAGGCAGGCATCTTTTCTGTAATCATGAGCTCCTCGCTCCTGATAATCCGGCTCAATCACGCCTTTTCCTTTGAGATGTGCCTT
>JAFSIC010000014.1 GCA_017439985.1 Oscillospiraceae bacterium | reverse complement strand
GATATTAAGAAGGAGAACATCACTCTGGTTTCTGTGGATGGTTACCGTCTGGCTCTGCGCAAAGAACCGTTCATTGCCGATCAGGAATGCAGCTTTATTGTTCCGGGCAAAACTCTGTCCGAAGTGTCCAAGCTGCTGAAAGAGGAAGAGAATGAAGTGTGCATGGTGGTATCCCACAAGCACATTATCTTCAAGATCGATGGTTACCATGTGGTTTCCCGTCTGCTGGAAGGTGACTTCCTTGATTACAATGCGGCGATTCCAAAGACAGAGAAGACCACCATCGAAGTCAGCACCAGACTGCTGGTGGAAGGTATCGAACGTACCTCTCTGCTGATTTCCGACCGTCTGAGAAGCCCACTGAAGCTGAATATGTCCGATGAAAAGATCCGCATCAGCTGCAATACCACCATGGGTAAAGCTTACGATGAAGTGGATTGTAAACTGGATGGTGATGGTATCAATATGGGCTTTAACAACAAATATCTGCTGGATGCGCTGAAAGCCAGTGACTGTGATATGGTCAAACTGCTGATCAATGGTCCTGTTTCCCCGATGAGAGTGGTTCCTCTGGAGGGCGAAAGCTTCCTGTTCCTTGTACTGCCAGTGAGGGTGAAAAACGATGACTAATAAAAAACAAGTAGAAGAAATCGGTATCCGTACCGAATTTATTAAATTGGATTCTTTCCTGAAATATGCCGGCGTTACCGAGACCGGCGGTCAGGCAAAAGAGGCTGTGATGGAAGGTCTTGTGCTGGTCAACGGCGAAGTTTGTACCATGCGCGGCAAGAAGATCCGTCCGGGCGATGTGGTTGCCATTGATGATTTGGAACTGCACGTTGTTGCGGAAGAAATGTAAGAAAAAGAAAGAAGCCACCGGAAATCCGGTGGCTTCTTTTAGTGTTCTGTGATATAATAAATCTGTTATGACAGAGGAAAGGGGAGAGCAGAATGTATATCACCAGAATCAAACTGGAACAGTTCCGCAACATGGAAGAGATCGAGCTCTACCCTTGTCCGGGTATCAATGTGATCTACGGCGATAATGCACAGGGCAAAACCAATCTTGCCGAAGCGATCTGGATGTTTACCGGTGCAAAGAGCTTCCGTGGAGCAAAGGAAAAGGAAATGCTGCGCTTTGGCTCGGAGCAAACCAAACTACATCTGGAATTCTGGGGCGGTGATCGTCATCAGTCGGCAGATTTACATATCAGAAATCAAAAGACTGCCTATCTCAATGAGATCCAGCTGGAATCCGCAGCAAAACTGGCAGGGCATTTCTATGCAGTTGTCTTTTCTCCTACCCACCTGTCTCTTATTAAGGATGGTCCTGCTTATCGCAGAAAATTTTTGGACACCGCACTGTGTCAGATCATTCCAAAGTATGAAGCTAATTTAAGAGAATATCATCGTGTTCTGGATCAGCGGAACGCCCTTTTGAAGGACTTGGAGCGTTTTCCGCAGCTCAGTGATACGCTGGATATCTGGGATCAGCATCTGGCGAAATGCGGCGCCTGGCTGCTATATTGCCGTGCTCAGTATGTAAAGCGCATCCTTCCGGTGGCCTGTGAGGTTTACAGCGGCATCTCCGGTGAAAAGGAGACACTCTCCATGGAGCTGGAAAGTTCCATCGGAGCGTCTGCCGATATGGACCGTGAGCAGCTGCAGAAGCTCTTTGCAGAGAAACTGAGGGAGAATCGAACAGCGGATATCCAAAAGCGTTCTACCTCCTGTGGTCCTCATCGTGATGATCTGGAATTGAAGGTCAACAACTTGCCGCTGCGTTTGTACGGCTCTCAGGGACAGCAGAGAAGCTGTGTATTGGCTTTGAAGCTGGCAGAGTGTGCTGTTATTGAAGAATTGACAGGAGAGAGCCCTGTGATCCTTCTGGACGATGTGATGAGCGAGTTGGACAGCCAGAGAAGAAGCTATTTATTGAATCGAATCAAGGGCAGACAGGTCTTTGTGACTTGCTGCGATCAGGAGTCTGTACAGCTGCTGGAAGAAGGACGTACCTTCCACATCGACTGCGGACATTTATTGGACGAGGAGGAATAGTATGTATCTGCATTTGGGTCAGGATGTGGTGGTTCCAAGCCGAACCATCGTAGGCATCTTTGATATTGAAAATACCTCCATTTCAAAAATCACAAAAGAGTTTTTGGGCAGCGAAGAAAAGCTGCACCATGTCATCAACGTATCCATGGAGCTGCCGAAGTCTTTCGTCATCTGTCGGGAAAAAGGGGAGAATGTGGTCTATATTTCCCAAATTTCCTGTGCGACCCTGAAGAAGAGAGCGGCGGCCGGTAACGGAGACTAAGTTCCGCCCGTCAGCGTGCTGCAAGGCCATACACAGCGGCACGGTAGGAAACAGCGGGAAAACAGAAAAAACGCTCAAAAGGCGTGTGAGAGCCATGCATGGCGGTCTGTGTCAAAAACAGACCGCTTTTTTCTTTGCTTTTTGGGGAGTTTTTAGACGATTTTTCTTTGTGTTTTTCAGGCTTTTATGATATAATAAAAAGGTATTATTATATGTAAAATTTCCCCGCAAACAGCGGGCTCTTTTTAGTTAAACAGAATCGGAGGGAAAGAAGTTTGGATCATACAAACGACACCAATAAAGTGGAAAACCAGTATGACGCTTCCCAAATTCAGGTATTGGAAGGTCTGGACGCAGTAAGAAAACGTCCGGGTATGTATATCGGTTCCACCGGTATCAATGGTCTGCATCATCTGGTTTATGAAATCGTCGACAACTCCATCGACGAAATCCTGGCGGGCGGCTGTACAGAAATCACCGTCGAGATCCTGCCGGACAATATTATTCGTGTTACCGATAATGGCCGAGGCATTCCGGTCGGCATTCAGCCGAAGCTGGGCATCCCGGCAGTTACCGTAGTCTTCACCGTTCTGCATGCAGGCGGTAAATTCGGCGGCGGCGGTTACAAGGTTTCCGGTGGTCTGCACGGTGTAGGTGCGTCCGTTGTAAACGCACTGTCCGACTGGCTGGAAGTTGAAGTTTGCGACGGTAAAAACCGCTACTATCAGCGTTTTGAGCACGGCAAGGAGACTGCTCCTCTGGCTCAGATGGAAGCAACCGAAAAACATGGTACTCAGGTCGTATTCAAAGCAGACGGTACCATCTTTGAAACCACAGAATATGAATATGAGACCTTGCTGGGTCGCCTGAGAGAACAGGCTTTCCTCAATGCAGGTGTTCATATTGACATTGCTGACCGCAGAGGCGAAGAAACTCTGCAGGAACACCTTCACTATGAGGGTGGTATTAGCAGCTTCGTAGAGTATCTGCAGGGACAGAAAAAGGCTCAGGAAGTACTCCATGAAGAAATCATCCACTTCTTCGGTGAGGACAATGGTTCCACAGCAGAAGTTGCACTGCAGTACAATGACAGCTTCAATACCAGATTGCTGTCCTTCGCAAACAACATCCATACCATTGACGGCGGTACCCATGAAAATGGTTTCAAAAACGCACTGACCAAGGTGTTCAACGAGTACGGCAAGAAAGCAAACATCCTCAAAGGTGACGATAAGTTCAAAACTGAGGACGTTATGGAGGGTATGACTGCGGTCATCTCCGTAAAAATGCCGGACGCACAGTTCGAGGGTCAGACCAAGAATAAGCTGGGCAACACCGAGATCCGCAAACTGGTCAACGATGTGACCTATGAAAAGCTGAGCACTTTCTTTGAGGAAAATCCTGCTGTGGCTAAAACCATCGTGGAGAAATCTCTGTTGGCTGCACAGGCTCGTGAAGCGGCAAAAGCGGCAAGAGACCGCGCTCGCCGTAAATCTGCTCTGGAAAGCGCAGCTCTGCCGGGCAAACTGGCCGACTGTTCCGAGCGTGACGTAGAGCTTACCGAAATCTACATCGTCGAGGGTGACTCTGCGGGCGGCTCTGCAAAGGGCGGCCGCGACAGCCGTTATCAGGCGATCCTGCCTCTGTGGGGTAAAATGCTCAACGTAGAGCGTGCAAGAGCTGATAAAGTGTACGGCAACGATAAGCTGACTCCGGTTATTCTGGCTTTGGGCTGCGGTATTGGTGCGGACATGGATCTGAGCAAACTGCGTTACGGCAAAGTTATCATCATGGCCGATGCCGACGTGGACGGTTCTCATATCCGTACTCTGCTGCTGACCTTCTTCTTCCGCTTCATGCGTCCTTTGATCGAGGAAGGCCATATCTTCCTGGCACAGCCGCCTCTTTTCAAGGTAAGCAAGGGCAAGAAATTCCGCTATGCTTTCTCCGATGAGGAGAGGGATGCAGCCATCGCTGAATTCACCATTGACGGCGGTAAATGCGATGTACAGCGTTACAAAGGTCTTGGTGAGATGGACCCGGAACAGCTTTGGGAGACCACCATGGACCCTGCTCGCCGTACCATGAAAAAGGTGACTCTGGCCGATGCGGAAAAAGCAGACGAAATCTTCAGCATCCTCATGGGTGAGAAGGTTCAGCCTCGCCGTGAATTCATCGAGCAGAACGCAAAATTCGTAAACAATTTGGATATTTAATATAAAAAATACATTCAGTAATTAAAATTGGAGTTACTAATGAAGAAAAAAGAAATCAAACAGGAACCTGTAAAGCTGACCGTCGATGATTTCGATCTGAAGATGGACTGTCAGGTGACCTTGGAAGAGTTCCAGGACTATGCTCTTTGGGGCAGTGAAGAGGCACAGAAAGCAGCGAAAAAGAAAACCATGATCTACTCCGCTCTGTTCTTTATCTCCGGTCTGTTTATCATGTACCGCGGTATGAGCAGCACTTGGGTTTACCATGATTGGCTGACTATTTTGGGTGTGGTTCTGGTGGCTTACTCTCTGCTGGATCTGTTCTATCAGTTTGTGCTGTTCAAAGCTGTGCTGAAACGCTCTATTGCAAAACAGTTCAAATCCGATGAGCGTCTTGGCAGAGAAATGACCTTCTGTTTCGCGGAAGACCGCATGATTTCCTTCTATAAAGGCGCTCATCAGGGCACCTTCTTCTACGATGAAGTGGATATGCGACAGGAAAATGAAAACATCATCATGCTGACCTTGAAAAACGGTAAAGTAATGGTGTTCCCGAAACGTGTTGTGAATCAGGCTGACGAGATGATTCAGAAAATTATCGCCGGTCTGGGTGCATAAGGAGAAAAAGCATGGACGAAATGAATAACAATCTGCGTTTGACCTACAAAATCAAAGAAGATGAAGTAGTCAGCACGCTGGACAAAATGGATAAACTGCAGGGCAGCAATAAAAAACAGCAGTTGGTTTTTGCAGCGATCATGGCAATCGCAGCTGTTGATGCTTATATTTTCCTTTCTACAAAGAACGGTTTTGCTTTGATCTTGACGATGATCTTCTTGGTGTTGGGTACGTTCTATAAGAAAAAATCCAACTTTGGCAACCGCCGTTTGGCAGAAGCATTTGCTGCAGATCCAGAACAGATCGTGGAAGTGCAGGATACTCAGCTGCAGCTGACCGATCGCGCAACCCCCTATGAGGACATTGTTCTGATGGTTGAGTTCAAAAAATCCTTCGGCATGAATTATATGGGTAATCACTATTTCGTGATCCCAAAACATGTCTTTGCCGATGAAGAACAGATGAACAGCTTCCGCGAGATCATGAAAGAGAAACTGCAGGAACGCTTCCAGGATCAGTCTGCAAAACTGTAGTGATATAATTACTAATTGTATATTATCTATCGTAAAATACGTATTTGATACAGTGATAGAGAGAATTAAGGTGAAAACGAATGAATCATGAAGGCGAAAAAGTGATCCTCGTGGACCTCGAGGAGGAAATGAAAACCTCATACCTCGACTATTCCATGTCGGTTATTGTCGGCCGTGCACTGCCGGACGTCCGTGACGGTCTGAAACCGGTACACCGCCGTATCCTTTATACCATGTATGAAAATGGTCTGTATCCGGATAAAGCATTCCGTAAATGTGCGGATACTGTTGGTGCTGTTCTGGGTCGTTACCATCCACATGGTGACGCTTCCGTATATGATGCCATGGTCCGTCTGGCGCAGGACTTCTCCCAGCGCCACATTCTGGTACAGGGTCATGGTAACTTCGGTTCTGTGGACGGCGACCCGGCTGCAGCTTACCGATATACCGAGAGCCGTATGAGCAAACTGTCCATGCGTATGCTCTCTGACATTGACAAAGAAACCGTTGATTTTATGCCGAACTACGATGACCGTTTGGAGGAGCCGGTGGTTCTGCCATCTCGCTTCCCAAACATTCTGGTCAACGGTTCCACCGGTATTGCGGTTGGTATGGCTACCAATATCCCTCCGCATAATCTGGGTGAAGTTATTGACGGTGTGTGCTGTCTCATCGACAATCCGGAGGCAAGTCTGGATGAATTGATGGAGCATGTAAAAGGTCCGGACTTCCCGACCGGCGGTGTGATCATGGGGCGCAGCGGTATCCGTGCTGCTTACGGTACCGGCCGCGGCAAAATCATCGTTCGTGCAAAAGCACAGATCGAAGAATTCAAAAACAATCGTGAGCGCATTGTGGTGACCGAGATCCCATTCATGGTCAACAAAGCGCGTCTCATTGAGCATATGGCTGATTTGGTCAAAGAAAAACGTATCGATCAGATCAGTGATATTCGCGACGAATCCAATAACCGCAACGGTATGAAGATCGTTATCGAGCTGAAACGTGATGCCAATGCACAGGTGGTTCTGAACCAGCTGTATTCCTACACTCAGATGCAGGATACCTGCGGTGTTATCATGCTGGCTCTGGTCAACGGAGAACCAAAAGTTCTGACCTTGAAGGAAATTCTTCAGGAATACATCAAATTCCAGGAAGAAGTTATCCGCCGCAGAACTGTTTACGACCTGCGCAAAGCACAGGAACGTGAGCACATTCTGGAAGGTCTGAAAATCGCACAGGATAATATTGATGAAGTCGTTCATATTATCCGTCATTCCCGCGATGATAATGAATCCCGTCCAAAATTGATGGAACGCTTCGGTTTGTCCGAAATCCAGGCAAATGCAATTCTGGCTATGCGTCTGGGTCGTCTGTCCGGTCTGGAACGCGATAAAATCGAGAATGAACTGGAAGAAGTTCGTGCGAAAATCGCAGAATATCGCGATATTCTGGCCAACGAAAGCCGCGTTCTCGCAATTATCAAAGAAGAATTGCTTGAAATCAAAGAGAAACACGATGATCCTCGCCGCACTGAGATCGCAACTGTCAGCGGTGAAGTGGACATCGAAGACCTGATTCCGGAAGAAGAGTGCGTGGTAACTCTGACTCAGTACGGTTACATCAAACGTCAGCCATCGGATACCTATAAAGCACAGCGTCGAGGTGGTCGAGGCATCTCTGGCATGACCCGCCGCGATGAAGACTTTGTTACCGATCTTTATACCTGTTCCACCCATGACTATCTGATGTTCTTTACCAATATGGGTAAAGTATATCGTATCAAAGGCTACGAGATTCCGGAAAGCTCCCGTGCAAGCCGCGGTACCAATATCGTTAATATTCTGCCTCTTGAAAATGGCGAGAAGATCACCTCTGTGGTGAAGACCTCTGTTCTGGAAGACGAGAATAAATATCTGGTAATGGTGACCCGTAACGGTATCGTGAAACGTACCGAGTTCAACGCTTATACCAATGTTCGTAAGAGTGGTCTGATTGCCATCAATCTGGATGAAGGCGATGAACTTGCTTGGGTGAAAATTACCGGCGGCGATGATCTTGTTATCGTTGCAACCAGAAATGGTATGAGCATCTGCTTCAAAGAAGGCGACGCAAGAGCCATCGGACGTACTGCCCGCGGTGTTCGTGCCATCGAGCTGGATGAAGGCGATACCGTTGTCGGTATGGCTGTAGTCGGCGAAGGCGAGTGTACTCTGACTGTTTCCGAAAGCGGTCTCGGCCGTCGTACCAATTACGACGAGTATCGTGTTCAAACTCGCGGCGGTAAAGGTCTGAGAAACTACTACTGCGATAAGAATGGTCCGGTAGCAGGCTTCTGTTCCGTCGATGACCAGCATGATATCGTGCTGATCACTGACAGTGGTGTTATCATTCGTATCCCATCCGAACAGATCTCTATGCAGTCTCGTTACGCAGGCGGTGTCCGTGTAATGAGAGTAGACGATGAAACCAAGCTCATTGGTATCACCGTGGTAGAAAAACAGGGTGAAGAGGAGTCCGCAGAGACTGTGGAAGAAGAAACAGTTGACGCTGCTGAACAGGAAATCACCGAAGAATAAGATTCAAAAGCCATCCTGAAAAGGGTGGCTTTTTTCTATATACAAGCAGAATATTTTGTTGTATAATATTTTATATACGCGCAAATTTCTGTTTCCGTGAAAAATGTTTCACGGGAAACATTTTTATAGAAGCAGGAGGAATGGAACATGAATGATAATCAGACGATCGCGGCGATCTCTACAGCGATGGCTCCGGGCGGCATTGGTATGATCCGCATTTCCGGTGAACAGGCTATGGAGCTGGCAGATAAGGTGTTCCGCTCCATCTCCGGACGGAAATTGATCGATTTTAAGGGTTATACCGGCGCTTACGGTAAAGTCTACGACAAAGACGGCGAAATTGACGAGTGTGTGGCGTTTGTGTATCGTGCGCCGCACAGCTACACCGGTGAAAATGTGGTGGAGCTTTGCTGTCACGGCGGCGTGTACCTGGTAAAACGTGCTCTCCGTGCCTGCATTGACGCAGGAGCTCGTCCTGCTGAACCGGGTGAATTTACCAAACGTGCCTTCCTCAACGGAAAGATGGGTCTTACACAGGCGGAGGCGGTCATGGATCTGATCTCCGCACAAGGAAGCCATGGTGCAAAGGCTGCTCTCAGCGCGAGAGAGGGTGCTATTTACCGCAAGATTCATGGTGTTGCCGATCAGCTGCTGGGTATTTCCGCAGGTTTGGCTGCATGGACAGACTACCCGGACGAGGATATTGAGGAAGTATCCGACGAAAACCTGACCCGTTCTCTGGCGGAAGTGAAGAATTCTCTGGAAAAGATCCTGAGAGATTATGATACCGGTAAAATCCTCCGCGAAGGCGTAGAGACGGTTATTATCGGACGTCCGAATGTCGGCAAATCTACACTGATGAATCTGCTGTCCGGTACACAAAAATCCATCGTTACCCAGATTCCGGGCACCACTCGCGACGTAGTGGAGGAAACCATTCAGTTGGGCGAAGTTATCTTGAATCTGGCGGATACAGCCGGTATTCGTGATACCGATGATATCGTAGAAGCTGCCGGTGTCGAGCTGGCAAAACAGCGCTTGGACCGCAGCTATCTGATTCTGGCAGTGTTCGACTCTTCTGACCATCTGACCGATGAAGATAAAGAACTGATCGAACGGGTGAAAGACCGTCCGGTAGTGGCAATTATCAATAAAACCGACTTGGAGAGAAAAATCGAGCTGGATTATATCCGGGAGAACATTCCGCATATTGTGGAAATTTCTGCGGCGGCGGGTGATGGTGTCGATCGCCTGAGCTCTGCGATTTTCGATTTATTGTCCCTCTCCAAAGCCAATCAGGATGAAGGTATCATTGCTAACGAGAGACAGCGTCTCTGTGTTATGAACTGTCTCAATTCCGTCAATGAAGCGGTCAATGCGCAAGCCTTCGGCGAAACACTGGATGCTGTTGGTGTCTGCATTGATGAAGCCATCGACCACTTGCTGGTGCTGACCGGTGAAAAGGCAACGCAGGCCGTTGTCGATGAAGTATTTTCCCGCTTCTGTGTGGGCAAATAACGGAGGAATCAAACTTTGGAATTTTATTATATGGATGAATATGATGTGGCAGTCATCGGCGCCGGTCATGCGGGCATCGAAGCTGCTCTGGCAGCGGCCCGTCTGGGCGTGAAAACTGCCATCTTTACCATGTCGCTGGATGCCATCGGCAATATGCCTTGTAATCCATCCATCGGTGGTACAGCAAAAGGACATTTGGTGCGTGAGATCGATGCACTGGGCGGTGAGATGGGCAAAGCTGCCGATGTGACCTTTCTGCAGAGCCGAATGCTGAATCGTGGCAAAGGTCCTGCTGTTCACAGCCTGCGTGTGCAGAGCGACAGGGAACGCTATCATGTGGAGATGAAGCACCGCCTTGAGAAACAGGAGGGCTTGGATATTATTCAGGCTGAGATCGTGGATCTGCAGACTGAGGATGGAAAAATCTGCGGTATCGTTACCGCACTGGGTGCGATGTACAAGGTCAAAGCGGCGATCATCTGCTCCGGTACATTCCTGAATGGTAAGATTTACGTCGGTGACCGCTGCATTGAAAGCGGTCCGGATGGTCTCCACGCAGCAAAAGGCCTCAGCGATGCATTGGTCAGATTGGGACTGCCGCTGCGTCGCTTCAAAACAGGTACCCCTGCCCGTGTGCGCCGTGATTCCATCAACTACGATGTTCTGGAAGTGCAGGAAGGAGATATGCCTATCGTGCCGTTTTCCTTCGAGACTCCAAGAGAGGGTCTGACAAATAAAGTAGTATGTCACATTGCATACACCAATGAAAAAACTCATGAAATTATCCGTGCTAACCTCCATCGTTCTCCACTGTACGGTGGCATGATTGATGGCGTTGGTCCAAGATATTGTCCATCCATTGAGGATAAGGTGGTACGTTTTGCCGAGAAACCTCGCCACCAAACCTTCGTGGAGCCTTGTGGTATGGAGACGGAGGAAATGTACCTGCAGGGTCTGTCCTCTTCCTTACCGGAGGACGTTCAGATCGCCCTCTATCGCTCCATCAAGGGCTTTGAAAACATCAAGATCATGCGTAATGCCTACGCGATCGAATACGACTGTGTGGATCCTCTGGAGCTGCAGGCAACACTGGAGTTCAAGAAAGTAGAAGGCCTCTACGGTGCCGGTCAGTTTAACGGAACTTCCGGCTACGAGGAAGCAGCTGCACAGGGCTTGATGGCAGGTATCAACGCAGCAAGAAAGATCCAAGGGAAATCTGCATTTACACTGGACAGAGCGTCCAGTTATATCGGTACGCTGATCGATGATCTGATCACCAAAGGCTGCATGGATCCGTACCGCATGATGACCTCCCGTTCTGAGTACCGTCTGCTGCTGCGTCAGGACAATGCAGACCAGCGTCTGACCCCATTGGGTTATGAACTGGGTCTCATCAGCGAGGAACGCTGGCAGGCTTATCTGAAGAAACAGGAGCTGATCCAGCAGGAAATCGAACGTGTTCAGAAAGTGACCTTTGGTCCGATTCCGGAGCTGTCTGCAATGTTGGAAAGCAAGGGTACCGCACCTCTGTCCACCGGCGTTCACTGTGCGGATTTGATCCGCCGCCCACAGGTGGGCTATGAAGATTTGGCACCGTTTGACACAGAGCGTCCTGAACTGCCTTGGGATGTGAAGGAACAGGTGGAGATTCAGCTGAAATACGAGGGTTATATCTCCAAACAGATCGCACAGGTGGAACAGATGCGCCGTCTGGAAAACAAAGAACTGCCGGAGAATCTGGATTACAATACGGTTCGTGGTCTGCGTTTGGAAGCAATCGAGAAGCTCAATCGCATTCAGCCTGCCAATATCGGACAGGCGAGCCGAATTTCCGGTGTCAGCCCGGCTGATGTTTCTGTGTTGTTGATTTATTTGGAACAGCTGCACGGCTATCACCGTAACAATGAGGAGTAAATTATGATCGATAAATCTTATTTGCTGGATTTGTGTCAGCAGTTTGAACTGCCGCTGACAGAACAGCAGGCGGAACAGCTGGATAAATATGCCCAGTTGTTGGTTGAATGGAATGAAAAAATCAATCTGACCGCTATCACCGAGCCGAAAGATATTGTGGTGAAGCACTTTGTGGATTCTCTCTTGCTGACGAAAGCCATCGAGCTTCCGCAGGGAGCATCTCTCATCGATGTTGGTACCGGAGCCGGTTTCCCATCGGTACCGGTTACCGTTCTTCGCTCTGATATCAATTTGACTTTGCTGGACAGCTTGAATAAACGTCTTGTCTTTTTGACGGAGCTGTGCAAAGAAATCGGCGTAAAATCGACCTGTGTTCATGCACGTGCTGAGGACGGCGGCAAAGACAAAAAACACCGTGAAAAATATGATTTTGCTTGTGCAAGAGCAGTGGCAAGTCTGCGTAACCTCAGCGAATACTGCTTGCCTTTCGTCAAAGTCGGCGGCGCTTTCATTGCATTGAAGGGTCCTGACTGGAAGGAAGAATTGGCAGAAGCAAAGAATGCGATCGGTACCATGGGAGGCAAAGTGGAGAAGGTAGAGGAGTTTACTCTGCCTGATGAGAGCAAACGTGCGATTCTGGTAATCAGAAAAATTTCGCAAACTCCGCCACAATTCCCGAGAACAGCCGCAAAAATGGCAAAAAAACCAATCATTTAAGTCGAAACCGCTCAAAACGGGTCGAGAAATAGAATTGGGATTTACTGGAAATGCAGTCTGTTTTGTGTTATATTATTCCTATCAAAAGGAATGGTGTCGCAAAACAGACTTTTTCTATAAAGGGGAGTGTAATTGATGTTATTGAAAGCGAAAACCGTCAATCGGGTTCTGCTGCTGCCGATTGAAGCAATTATCCCAAATCCTAATCAGCCTCGACAGTTATTTGATGAGGAGAAGATCAATGAGCTGGCACAAAGTATCGCACAGTACGGTTTGCTGCAGCCGATCACCGTTCAGCAAATTGACAAAAATTTATATGAATTGGTGGCTGGTGAGCGACGGCTTATGGCTTGCCGTCAACTGAAGATGCAGGAGATCCCAGCTATTGTTGTATCTATGAAAAGAGAAGATAGTGCAGCTTTAGCGTTGATCGAGAATATTCAGCGCTGTGCACTGAATTATTTTGAAGAAGCCCTTGCGATTGAAAAGCTGATGCGTTTATTGGGATTAACACAGCAGCAAATTGCTGTTCGGTTGGGAAAAACACAATCTACTGTTGCCAACAAGCTTCGGTTGCTGAAATATCCGGAAAGATTGAGGACTTTGATCTTGGACTGTAATCTGACAGAACGCCACGCAAGAGCATTATTGCCTTTGCTAGAGCATGAAAAGTTAGAGCAGGTGATCACACAAATCAAGGACAAGGATTGGACAGTTTCGCAAACGGAGCAGTATGTGGCGCAGCTTTTAACTGAGAAAAAGCCAAAGCGAGATCTGGAGCTATATATTGTGAAGGATTTGCGAGTGTTTATGGATACGGTCAGTCAGGCAACAGACCTAATGAAAATGGCGGGAATCAAAGCTACTACCAATATGAAGGAAGATGGTGACGAGCTTGTCTACACCATCCGCATTAAAAAGAAAAGTATGATTTAGAAAACAGCCGGTGAATTCTCACCGGCTGTTTGTTTCACGTGAAACAATGAAACACCAAATTATAAAGTGGAATCATGTTCAATGTGCAGAAATCGTGGTGGTTCTCTGCTTTCGCTCTTTTCATTTGTTTTTTGCTGTGTTATACTATTTTTTGACGATAATCTTTGAATTTTAACGAGTTTTCGTGAAAATAAATGCGAAAAACAAGAAAAGGAGTGAGAAAGTTGGGTAAAATCATTTCGATTGTTAATCAGAAGGGCGGCGTCGGAAAAACGACCTCCTGTATCAATCTGATTGCAGCGCTGGGTAAACTGGGAAAGAAATGTCTGCTTGTGGATATTGACTCTCAGGGAAACTCAACCAGTGGTCTGGGTATCAATAAGCGTGAAGTGAAACATTCCACTTACGATTTGCTGATCAACGATGTGCGTTGTTCGACGGCGATCGTGAAGACTCAGTTTGAAAATGTCGATATCCTGCCTTCCAGTATTGATTTGGCTGCGGCGGATATTGAATTGGTGGATATCCCGGAACGAACCATGCGTCTGAGAAAAGCGCTGGCGACAGTGCGCCAGGACTATGATTACATTATGATCGATTGCCCTCCATCTTTGGGTTTGATCACCTTAAATGCGCTGGCTGCCAGTGATAGCGTGTTGGTACCGATTCAGTGCGAGTATTACGCGCTGGAAGGTCTTAGTCAGCTGATGGCAACGATTCGACAGGTGAAACGTCTGTACAATCCTTCCATTGAGATGGAGGGTGTTCTGTTGACTATGTTTGACGGCAGATTGAATCTGACGATTCAGGTTGTAGAAGAAGTGAAAAAATACTTCCCAAATAAAGTTTATAGAACAACAATTCCAAGAAATGTTCGTTTATCTGAGGCACCAAGCTTTGGCATGCCTTGTGTCTACTTCGATCGCTCCTCCAAAGGTGCGAGAGCTTATATGGAATTAGCCGAAGAGTTCCTGCAGGAACAGTAGAATGTTTCACGTGAAACATCAGAAAGGATAAAATTATGGCAAAAGCAAAATTGGGCGGTCTTGGCAAAGGTTTGGACGCGCTCTTTGTGGATAACGATACCAAGGACAGCGGCAATATGATGCTGCGCCTTAGCTCCATTGAACCGAACAAGGATCAGCCTCGTAAGCAGTTCGATGAGGACGCGCTGATGGAACTGGCGGATTCCATTCGTCAGCACGGCGTAATCCAGCCGCTGTTGGTTCGCCCGTTGGACAATGGAATGTATCAGTTGGTGGCAGGTGAGCGCAGATGGCGTGCCAGCCGCATGGCAGGTTTGATGGAAGTTCCTGTTGTAATCCGTGACCTCAGTGATCATGAGGCCATGGAAATCGCTCTGATCGAAAACCTCCAGAGAAAAGACCTGAATGTCATTGAAGAAGCGTTGGGTTATCAGCAACTGATGGAAAAGTATGATATGACACAGGAGAAGGTAGCAGAGCGCGTGGGTAAATCCCGTCCTGCTGTTGCAAATGCTTTGCGCTTGCTGAACCTTCCGGAACAGGTTATCGATATGGTGAAGGCAGGAGAAGTGACAGCAGGTCACGCAAGAGCTCTGCTGAAGCTGGACGATGAAGTGGAGATCATCGACATCGCGAAGAAAATTCAGAAAGGTCGTTACTCTGTCCGCGATGTAGAAAAAATCACCGCAAAGAAAAAAGAGGAACCAAAGGAAGTTAAAGAAAAAGCAGAGCCGGTTTGGCAGAACAGTTTCTATAAAGAGATGGAACTGGCTTTGGCAACCGAACTTGGTCGCAAGGTAAAAGTGACTGTTTCCGAGAAGGGAAATGGCAGCATTGAGCTGGCCTTCCTGTCCAAAGAGGATTTGGCTGACATTGCGGCTCGATTGACTGGAAATAAGTGGTAAACCATAGATGGATATTAGAAAAGAATTTGAACAAACTATCGTTGTCAAACAAAACGAAGGAGATTTGAATGCTCGTTTGAAGCTGTCTGCGTTGCTGCGCTATGTGCAGCAGATCAGTACAGACCATTGCACAGAAATTGGTGTTACCACAGAAGATTATGCGAGGACACACTCTGCATTCCTTTTGGCGAAGACTTCCGTAGAGGTTTATGACGAAATTAAGGTTGGAGAGTGCATACGTCTGGTGACTCATCCCGGTAATGCAGTGAAAGCAGTATATCCTCGATATACCGAGATTTTCAATGATGCAGGTAAACTGGTAGCTTCAGTGGATGCTCGCTGGATCTTAGTGGATACAGAGAGTCGCCGCATTTACCGCCATATGCCGGAAGATTTGAATCTGCGCTTTGATAATGATTCTGTGCCAATGCACGAGGATGTTTCCGTTCCGAAAGAGAAGGAAGCGGAGCAGGTTGGCGAGGAAACGATTCGTTATTCTCGCTTGGACACCAACCATCACCTGAATAATACCGAGTATGCGGATATTGTTTGCGACTATCTACCACCGGAACTGGTTTGCGAGAAGAGAATCAGTAAATTGATTTTGCACTATCATCAGGAAGTAAAGCTGGGTGAAAGCATAAAAATTCTTCGCAAAGAACGGGAAGAGGGTTGGTATGTTTGTGGTGCCCTCGGCGAGAAAAAAGCCTTTGAAGCGCTGCTGTGCTTCGAATAAACGCTGTGATACGGCGGCTTTCTTGTTGAAATAAAACAGAAACCGCCGTTCTTCGTTGAGAAAAATACAGCAGGACGTAAAATGCAAAATTTTTTGAAAAAAAGGCTTGCATTTCTGAAAAAGCTATGGTATTATAGTCAAGCAGTCACCGAGAGGGTGACGGAAGTGATATGGCGGCTTAGCTCAGTTGGCTAGAGCACTTGGTTCATACCCAGGGTGTCGTTGGTTCAAATCCGACAGCCGCTACCATTTCACTAATAAGCTTCTGCGGAAGCTTTACATATATGGCCCGTTGGTCAAGCGGTTAAGACACCGCCCTTTCACGGCGGTAACGCGAGTTCGATTCTCGCACGGGTCACCACGAAGGCTTCACTTCATGAGAAGCGAAGCCTTCACCTTTCAATATAGATTCGGCCCGTTGGTCAAGCGGTTAAGACACCGCCCTTTCACGGCGGTAACGCGAGTTCGATTCTCGCACGGGTCACCAAATCCCTGAGCACGTTAGTGTTCGGGGATTTTTCTTTGTCAAAAAAGAAGGGAAAAAGAAAGGCTCCTGCTGTACAGCAGGAGCCTTTTGTTGTATTACTTTACGATTTCAAATTCAGCATCCAGGTTTTCCGGTAAGCCGGCTACGCCGTTTGCATCAACGGGTACTTCTGCGAAGCTGCAGAAATATTCAAAGTTTCCTTTATCACGGGCTCGAACGGAGAAGATAAGAGGTTCTCCGCTGCGAACTGCGGTTTTAATGCGCTCAAAGAGCAGGATATGGTGGTGCTGGCCGTCTACCTGCTGATTCTCAAAGTCCTGAGAGAAATAGAAGGTATGAAGAAGGGCTTCTCCTTGACGGACTTCCAAACGAACCATATCCAGTTGCTGTTCCTCCAAGGAGCCAAACTCATTGATGAGAGACAGACTGCCGGAAAGGAATAAATCGGATCCCTGCTGCTTGACCTCTAAATCGGGAGTCAGGAAGAGATGATCGGTCAGGCAGTCAGCAACATTGCTGATTTCAGCCAGTGCCTGAGCCTGAGTGTTCTGCTGGTCGGTAACCACAAGACCGACGCTGATCAAATCGCAGACAGGAAGCGTAACAGTTGCGCTGAGAATGTTATTGGAGAGGCTGGTTTTTATCAGCTGGGTTTCGCCGTTATCCTGCTTTACGGAGAAAGAAGCGGCGGAACCACTGTTGTAGCTCTTCAGTTGGGCACTGAGGTTCAGCTGAACTTTTCCGCGGGGAGCAGGCTGCAGTGTATAGTTGAAATCACTGATCAGACTGGCCTGCTGGGTCAGGGCGTTTTCGACTTCCTGGCTCACTGTGGTGATGCGATCACCGACAATATGCTGTGTTTGAGAAAGTTTTTCATCCAATGCAGAGAAGCGCCTGTCCATCGTATTCATAAAATGAAACCCAAAGGCCAGCAAAGCAGCATTCTCTGCGACAAGCAGCAGAATGATGGCTTTCAGCCAGAGGGGAGTTTTCTGTTTTTCTTTATCCATTGTATAAACACCTGCGTACATTTCAAATAGTAATTATTTTGCAACTGTTATTATACATGAATCTCCGTCGTTGCACAAGGAAGGGGAGTAAGAAAAAATGGAGCATTCTTCATGCTCCATTTGTGCAGAATGTTTTACACCTAAACCGGTGGAGAATTTTGTTTATTAAAATAAACCTTGACAGGTAGATAAAATTTCTTCCACAATACTTTGTTCCAGCAAAAATTTTCGTTTTCCGTTGATGGAAAGCATACAGAACTCTTCATTATAGGAATAAAACTCAATGCGATCGCTGTTTTGCTGTGGATTGGTGTAGGAGAGATCCAGTTTCAGCAATAATTTTGCAGACTCCGGTTCCGATAGGAGAGCTTGTTTGGGAATCAGTGTCGTACAAAGCCGATAAAAATCATAAAATTCTTTTTCATCCACCGATTTTCCTTGGCAAAGTACCTGACCGTCCCATTTGGTAAAGCGGTATGAAAAATTCTCAGAGCTGAGAGCGACAGCAGTCGTATCCTTATAATTGCCGCGAAACAGAGATTCCTCCAATAGGGTTTCCTGTGTTGCGGAAAGAATAGGCAGCTGCTCCGCAGAAGCAGAGAACAGAAGTGGAGTTCCTTCTTTTATAAGATAGATACTTCCGTCTTCTTGCGGAGGAGAGAACAGCAAAGAAAAGTTTTCTCCCGCAAGTTGAGCGTCAACAATCAGAAAAGGCGAATCAATACCCACTGCCTCCAAATCTTCTGCAGAGGGAGAGAGAATCTCCACTTGCTCTGCTGTTAGGCGGCACAATGAATGAAACAGAGGAAACAGCAGATCGGGAGAGATCTCCTCATCGTCGCAGAAAGCATGATACTCTTGTTCTTCTATATAATAAGAAAGAGATAAGATGTTGTGGTGCAGAGCTCCTGACAGCTTCAGAGCAGCCCGTTGAGGGAGTTCGATGGAAGAAGTGGTCGTATCGATCAAATCCTCCGCATCTGTCAGCAGAGGCTCCAGGGCGCCCGTAGGGTAAAGATAACTTTGCGCTCCATCACTCAGGATGATACCTTGCTCGCAGTCTTGCAGAGAAAGGGTTAGCTTATCCTGTGTGCTGATAATTTCAATTTCAATGTCCGGAGAGGAAGGAACATTCTTCTTAATAGAAGAAAGAGGGAAGTGTTCCAACAACGTAGTTAGCTTATCTGTGTTGAGGGAGAGTTCCTCATAACCTTCCAAGGCAAAACGGTCTCCTAAATTGATGAGGCAAAACTCTTGATTTTTCTTGCGGAATAGGATGCGGTCCAGTTCCTGCGTGGACAGGGAAAACAAAAACTTTTCTGAGGGCATAGCATTCTGCGCTGCAGCAGCGGCTCCAAAAGGCTGCAGAGGCAGCAGAAGCAGAACCACGCAAAACAGCAGGGAACACAAGCTAAGCCCGCAGAGAGGGGCTGATAAGCGTTTCATCAACTGCAGAAGAGATGCTCACCGATCTGAGTGATAACAGGGCGGCTGCGAATCCATTTGTTTGAGGTTTTGGATGGATTATAATAGTAGATTGCACCGCCGGTAGGGTCACTGCCGTTGAGAGCTTCTTTGGCGGCGCGGTATGCAGAGTCGGTGATGGCTTCATTGATCTGACCATCTGTAATGGCAGTGAATGCACCGGGTTGATACACAACGCCGGATACCGTATCAGGGAAAGACGGGTGCTCTACGCGGTTCAGAACAACGGCACCGACTGCCACCTGGCCGACATAAGGTTCGCCACGTGCTTCGGCGGAGATGATTCGAGCCAATAAATGATAGTCCGAGGAGTTGGTTGATGAGCTTGTGCCGGAAGGAAGACCGATTTTTTCTAAGGTCGCAGCGTCGGCATTGCCAGTGACGGGCAATCCGTGAGTTTTCTGAAATTTTTTGACCGCCTCAGTTGTGAGAGTACCATAGTTGCCGGTGATCGGTCCGTCGAAATAGCCCCAATTTTTTAGTCGCTGCTGAATTTTTGTGACCTCTGCTCCTTTGGAACCGTATTGGGATATAACGGGAGTGCTGTCGGCAGATATAGCAGGAGTTTCATTACGGGCGCTGACAACAGCAAGAGAAATCAAACAGAGATTGAGAGCAAGAATGATGGCTGTTTTCAGCCAAATGAGACTGCGTGATGGCAAAGGGATTCCTCCTTTTAGTAATAATACAGTATGGAGTATGTCCGGAATTAGGCGGAATATGTGCCTTTTGCCAAGAAAGGAAAAAGAATAAAAAAAGTCGAAAAAAGGTGTTGACAAAAGAGTGGGGGCGTGATATTATATACAAGCTGACTCGCGGGAGTCAAACAGATTGAACAAAAGATCTGGATACAGGTTGTAAAGAATGATGTTTTTCATCTGAAAAACCGCTCAAAAAAATCT
>JAFSIC010000013.1 GCA_017439985.1 Oscillospiraceae bacterium | reverse complement strand
GCAAGAGCAAAACTTATCATCACCGAGCGTCTGCTGACTGACGGTCAGGAGACCGCAAAAACCGACTTTGTGGTGAACATGAATGGTGAAGATTCCGCGGTGGACCTGATTTCCCGTTCCGTAGCGAAAGATCAGAGCCATCAGGAGTATCGCTCCATTATCCGCGGTAATACCCGCTGCACCGGTCACTCCGAATGCGACGGTATTCTGGTTGGTAACGGCACTGTCAGCGCAGCACCGGAGCTGTATGCAGGTCATATTGATGCAGCTCTGATTCATGAAGCAGCCATCGGCAAAATCGCCGGCGAGCAGATCCTGAAACTGCAGACCCTCGGTCTCACCGAAGAAGAAGCAGAACAGAAAATCATCGATGGCTTCCTGAGAGGATAATATGAAAAAGAAAACCCCACCGAAAGGTGGGGTTTTGTGCGTTTAGAAACCAAAATGTTCTTGGATTTGTCTGGCGGCTTCCTCAGCGCTGAGGAAGCTGTTGTCGATTCGGATGTAGTTCTCAAAAGGAATCTCGCCTTCGTTGCTGACGAAGCGATATGTTTTGCTGTCACGCAGAATTCGTTGAGTGGAAGCCTCGATGTCTCGCTTGGAAGCTTTGTGCTTCAGGCGATTCTCTGTCACATTACGCTGCAGACGGATCTCTTCGGGAGCAACCAGTTCGGTGTAGTAAAACTCTGTGTTATAAGGACGGAAAATTTCCTTAATGCGCTCTACGTAGTCCCAGTCGTGGGGATCGTCAAAGGCCCACATGAAGGAGAAAATCATGCCGTAGTTGTCGCTTTTGGCGAACTCCTCGAAGAAGACCCAGCGGCAGCGATCGACAATGGTGCGGTTCAGCGTGCCGAATACTTCCAGAACAGGTTCGATGGTGATATGGTTGTGGAACAGGCGGAAGTCGGTGATTTTGCAAAGCTCCTGTCCGACGGTCATTTTGCCGACGGCAGCTTCACCGAAGAGAAAAAGCAGTTTCATGGTCGGTCTCCTTACTTCACGGCGTTGTTCTTGATCCATTTCTTCATCTGGGAAGAGGTTACGTCGGTGGAGCGGTACACTGTGATGGAATCGTCGGTAAAGGCAACTTTCAGTTCCTTTTCGTCCAGCCACAGGTAGCAGTAGTCATTCTCGGCAACGCTGTTGCTTGGCAGCAGGGTGATGAGATAATCCGGAGAATCCAAGTCCAGAGAGGAGCCGCTCTTCTCCAAAGAATTGAGAATCTCTACAATGAGATCATAGTCCTCTTTATTGGTAGACTGAGCTTTTAAGATACTTTTTGTATAATCGCGGGTGGTATATACGTTCAGACGCTCCGCATCCAAGCTTGTTTCGATTGGTTTCAGTAAATCGTAAAGTTTGCCGGCAACAGAAGCCTTTGCCTGGTACAAATGATTGCTGTTGTCCTGAATCAAGGTAACAGCTTTTTTCGCACCGTTGGGGTAGCCTTCAAAAATATAAAGATTGCCGTATCCATCGGAATAAGGCAGGGTCAGGGTCACATCGTGGGAGCTGGACATAGAAACAATGGTGGTTTCGTCCGGCAGGCGCTGCGCCTTCTGCAAAAGTTCCAGAATCGAGCTGATGTCGCTTTCTTCACGGTAGGTGACGTTGTTATCCTTGCCGCGGTATTCTACGGAGGCTTTCAGCTCAGGTGGAAGCTCCAGCTGCAGTTCGCTGTCGGAAGAGCTGAGGCCGCGGGTCAGACGGATGTAATAGTTGGCAACGGTATTGTTCGGAAGGTCTGCAGGTTCTTCCGTTGGTGTTTCAGATGGATTTTCTTCTTCCGGCGGAACTTCCGTATCCTCTTGAGGGGTTTCTACTTCCAAATCGAGAGTCGGGAGGGATTCGGTCGGGGCGGAGGTGGGGACATCATTGTTGGAGACAGGCCCTGCGGACAGATAAGCAAACAGGAAGCCCATCACACAGATGCCTACAGCCAGAAAAATAGTACGAAGCGAGCGGACATGAAGGAATTTCATATCAACAACTCCTTTCTCACAAAATACTCTGTAGCTGTATTGTATCATATTTTTTCCGAAAGAGAGGCTTGTTCATCAAAAATTCAAGAAAAATAGCGGCTTCGTCAAGAGAAAAGCCGCTTTGTCGGTTAATATGCTGAAAGTTGACTCTGTTTTTCACAAAGGCAGGAAGAAAAAGCAAGCAGAATAGAAAAAAGCTATGGCTGTTGAAAAATAGATACAAAACATGGATTGGATTTTTTCAAGAAAAGAGGTTACAATATAGTCAAAGGCCGAGAGGCACACTTTCAACAAACCCTTTCTATATGAAATCCTCCTCTCTTTCCTATAAAACAAAACCAAAACACAAGAAAAGGACTGTCATTGACAGTCCTTTTCTTGTTATATGCACTTATTTTACAGCTTTGTCCATTGCTCGGAAGAACTGAGCGGCAGCATCACCGGCACCGCTGCGCAGCAGTTCCAGCATGGAGTAGATGCCATTTTCCACATCTTCGGCCAAAGTGCCGCAGAAGTGGCTGCGCTCTCTGGCTTTGGAGTAGCGGCGAATCAGCTTTTTGATCTGATCTCCCTGTAACTCGGTGAGAGCCATGGCAGTCTGACGGGTCAGCTGAGCCATGATTTCGGCACAGTCTTTTTTCAGTTCATTGAGCTCTTCCAGTTCTTGCTTGCGGAAGCGGTAGATCACTTCCTGTTCATCAGCAGATTCCAGGAACTTCATTTCCACGATGGATGCGTCGCCGCCCATATCGCGGATCTTGCCGGAAAGATATTTGAATTTGGTATAGCTTGTGCGAGTGTAAGGCAGAAGGGCAACACCCTGTTTGAAATATTCGGCGCCGTATTCTTTCAGTTTGCGCCACACATAAACGCGGTTTTTTGATGGATTGATGGGAACACTGTATCCCAGAGCAAGCCAACGCAGAGGTTCTGCCATTCAGACGCCTCCTTTCGATCGAACGAGATAGAATTTCTTACCACTATTGTACACGTTCCGTGAAATAAGGTCAAGTATAACCAGTGTTTCATTTACAGAAACGAAGAATTCTCAGTGAGTACAGATTATGAACTCGTTGTTAAAATTATATAATACGATTGACAAAATACAGAAATGAGATTACAATGATCTCAGAAAATCCAATGAATCGAGGTGTTGTCCATGAGCAGAAGCGTATATAGTCTGGTTCTCAGTGACGATGTGATCCGCGCCGTGGACCGAGCGGCCTATGCCATGAATACCAGCCGTTCCAATCTGATCAATCAGATTTTGGCAGAATATGTGTCCTATACCACGCCGGAAAAGCGTATGAAAGATATTTTTGATTCCCTGACCACGATGATCGGCCGCAGTGAGCCTTTCCTGATTCAAAATCAAGGTTCCGATGCGCTGCTGAATATCCGCAGCCCACTGCAGGTGAAGTACAACCCGACCATCAAGTATACGGTGGAACTTTTCCGTGACAGGGAGAGCAGTGTGGGTGAGCTGCGTATCATGACCCGAACGCAGAGCGCTGCCCTGTTGGAACAGTTGGAGGAATTTTTCCTGCTGTTCTGTACCATTGAAACGGCCTACTCCCGCATCCCACCGCAGTATCAGATCGGACGGGGAAAATTCATCCGAAAATTTATTTTGAAAGATCCGACCATGAACAGTGACGAAATCGGCGCTGCCATCGGTCGTTACATTCAGTGCATTGACCGTGCGCTGAAAGCTTACCTCAATGTCCCTGCCCATCAACGTCAGGCGGCAGTGGAGGAGATTTACCGTGCTTATCTTAATGAAGCACCTGCAGAATTGTAAGAAGATCAGAGAGGAGAGCATACTATGAATACTCAGAAATTCACCCAGAAATCTTTGGAAGCGATTCAGATCGCTCATAATATCGCGGTGGAACATCACAATATGCAGATCGAACAGCTGCATCTGCTGGATGCTCTGCTGACTCAGGAAAACAGCTTGGTTGCTCAACTGATGAAGAGAATGAATGTGGATCCTGCTGCACTGGAACGTGCTGTTCAGCAGGAGATCGCGAAAATGCCTGCTGTGACCGGTTCCGGTCGCGAGGAAGGCAAGGTTTACATTTCTCAGGAAACCGACCGTGCTTTGACCAAAGCCGAAAAAACAGCGGATAATATGAAGGATGAGTTTGTTTCCGTAGAGCATCTGATGCTTGGCCTCATGGAAGAGGCCGGAAACAGCTTGAAAAATATTTTGAAGCTGTTCGGCATCGAAAAAAATGAATTCCTTAAGGTGTTACAGCAGGTGCGAGGCAATACCCGCGTGACCTCTGATTCTCCGGAGGATACCTATGACGCACTGAAAAAATACGGACACGATCTTGTGGAAGAAGCTCGCAACAAAAAGTTGGACCCTGTCATCGGACGTGACAGTGAGATCCGCAACGTCATTATGATTTTGTCCAGAAAAACAAAAAACAATCCGGTTCTTATCGGTGAGCCGGGTGTTGGTAAAACCGCTATCGCCGAAGGTCTGGCACAGCGTATCGTGCGCGGCGACGTACCAAACAGTCTGAAGGATAAAACCATCTTCTCTTTGGATATGGGTGCGCTGGTTGCAGGTGCGAAATACAGAGGTGAATTCGAGGAGCGTCTGAAAGCTGTTCTTGCGGAAATCAAGAAGAGCGAAGGCCGCATCATTCTCTTCATCGACGAGCTGCACACCATTGTCGGTGCAGGTAAAACCGAAGGTTCTATGGACGCAGGCAACCTGCTGAAACCAATGTTGGCTCGCGGTGAGCTGCACTGCGTTGGTGCGACTACTCTCAACGAGTATCGTCAGTATATTGAAAAAGATGCGGCACTGGAGCGTCGTTTCCAGCCTGTGCTGGTCAATGAGCCAAGTGTCGAGGATACCATCGCCATCCTTCGTGGTCTGAAAGAACGCTATGAAGTGTATCATGGCGTAAAAATTCAGGATAATGCGCTGATTGCAGCGGCAACTCTGTCCAATCGTTATATTTCCGATCGCTTCCTGCCGGATAAAGCCATCGACCTGGTGGACGAAGCCTGCGCTATGATCCGTACCGAGATGGACTCCATGCCGGTGGAACTGGATGACCTGTCCCGTAAGATGGTTCAGCAGGAGATCGCACAGGCCGCGCTGCGAAAAGAAGATGACAAACTCTCCCGCGAACAGTTAGAAAAGGTGACCCGCGAACTGGCTGAAATGCGCGAAAAATTCAACTCCATGAAAGCACAGTGGGAGAATGAAAAGAATGCTATCAGCAAAGTTCAGAAACTCCGTGAAGATATCGAAGACATGAACGGTGAGATCGAGAAAGCCGAGCGCGAGTACGATCTGAACAAAGCCGCCGAGCTGAAATACGGTAAGCTGCCTCAGCTGAAAAAAGAGCTGGAGGAAGAAGAGAAAATTGCCGAAGAAGCCAGCCAGTCCAATCTGCTTCGCGATAAAGTCAATGAAGAGGAGATTGCCAAAGTCGTTGGCAAGTGGACCGGCATCCCTGTTGCTAAGCTGATGGAAGGCGAACGGGAAAAACTGCTCCATCTGGAGGAAATCTTACATCAGATGGTCATCGGTCAGGACGAGGCGGTGACGAAAGTCACTGAGGCGATCATTCGCTCCCGTGCCGGTATCGCCGACCCGAATCGTCCGATCGGTTCCTTCCTGTTCCTTGGCCCAACCGGTGTCGGTAAGACTCAGCTGGCCAAAGCGCTGGCGAAAACCCTCTTCGATGACGCCAACAACATGGTGCGTATCGACATGAGTGAGTACATGGAAAAATACAGTGTATCCCGTCTCATCGGTGCGCCTCCAGGATATGTGGGCTACGAGGAAGGCGGTCAGCTGACCGAAGCCGTTCGCCGCAGACCATATTCTGTTGTTCTCTTTGATGAGGTGGAAAAAGCTCATCCGGATGTATTCAATATTCTGCTTCAGGTGCTGGATGATGGCCGCATTACCGACTCTCAGGGCAGAACCGTGGACTTCAAGAATACCATCATCATTCTGACCTCCAACCTGGGCTCTCACTACATTCTGGAGGATCTGCAGGACGATGGTGAAATTTCCGAGGAAGCGAAAGCAAAGGTAGATGCTTTGCTGAAACAGAGCTTCCGTCCGGAATTCCTCAATCGTCTGGATGAGATTGTATTCTATAAACCATTGAGCCGCGACAACATCAAAGACATCATCGATCTGCAGCTGGCAGATCTGCAGAAACGTCTGGATCAGAAGCAGATCACTCTGCAGCTGACCGACAACGCGAAACAGTTCATCATCGACAAGGCTTACGATCCGATTTATGGTGCAAGACCGCTGAAACGCTTCCTGCAGAGCCATGTGGAGACGATGCTGGGCAGAAAAATCATCGCCGACGAGATCGCCCCGGACAGCACTGTGGTGCTGGACAGCGACGGCGAGGAGTTACTGTTCCGATAAAAACGAAAGCCCTCCGCATATGCGGAGGGCTTATTTTATAGTTTTTTCAGTTTGAGAATGTCACGGATGATAAAGCAGGGGATCAGCAGAAGCACCACCCAGCGGAACAGAACAAAATCTCTGCTGAGGAAGCAGGATTCCAGAATAATGAGGTTCAGTAGGGTATCCTTCCATGTGCCTCGAGGGATTTCTTCTTTACTGATGATGCGAACAAAAACAGCGATCAGCAGGAAGAATATTGCAAACAGAAAGAAACCCAGTGCGAGCGGTCGCCAGTAAGGAAAGTTTTCTGCGAAACCGGGAACAAAATAATATACAGCAAAAGCGACCTCGCAGACGCAGAGAACGAGAATACTCAGGATGGTATCTATTTTTCGATATCGTTTCATCATGGAAGAATAGCCTCGCTTCAGGTTATTTTGAGATGGCTCGTGTATTATTTCTGAAACAGCTTAGCAACTGCTTCCACATCAACACCGTTGTCTTTCTCAAATTTTTCATCACGAAGGTAAGCGGACAGCTGGCTATCCAGAAGGATGGTATCGCCGTCTTTCATGTTGGACAGATACATTTTTGGCGCGTCGCCCGGAGTAACGATGACGATAGCACTGTCCACAGGAACTTTGTACTGTTTGTTCTGTGCCAATGCGGAACGGAAGATGCTCAGTTTGGCATTCATTTCATCAAATGGATTTTTGAAGAGCAGTTTGGTTTTGCTTTTTTCATCGCTGAACGCCCAGGTGTCCTGTTTTCCGTCGCCCCAGAAAGAGCCTGCGCCCTGAATGGACTGCACGAAAAGTACACCGAAGTAGCCGATGAGTACATGATCGAAGTGAGCATTGTCGCTGCCGTTGCTGATCGAAACATCAAATAAAACGGTCATATCTCTGCGGGAAGCATGGCGTTCCAGTGTCTTGGAAACAAAGTGTTTGCCATACTCGCCTTTGCGGAAGATGGAATTGCGGCGCAAAAACAGCACCAGAGAAATCAGGATGCAGACAATGAAAATACCTGCAAAAATCCATACGGTTGGGTTGTTCATAACAAGTCTCCTTTGATTTGTAATAACCCTATCAGTATAGCATAAAAGCACAAAATTGGGAACGAAATTGTAAATTTTTTCGAAAAGGAGGGCTTTTTTGCCCGTTTTGTCGGGGCTTTTCTTGACAGACAGGGGAAAATCAATATAATTTTCATAGGAAGTTTTATTTTAACGCAAAGGAAGTTTACAATGAAACGATTGATCGCTATGCTGCTGGCCCTTGTACTGGCTTTGGCGATGTGTGCCTGCGGTTCCGAAGAGGAGAATGAAAACTCCGAAAACGAAGCAGCAGAACACAAAACAGTCCGCACCGTTGCTGACCCGGAAGGCGCACTGGAGGAGATCTATGCTCAGCTGGAACGCAAGACCGGTCTGGTAGATGCCGACGATGACATCGTCAGCGATGTGATGGGCTTTGATTTGGAAGTCATCGACGAATATTATATCCGCTATATGGAAACAGACTACGGCGCTTCTGATGTGTATATCATCAAGCCGACAGAGGGCGAGGACGAAAGCGTCCGCGAAGCCATGAAAACCTGGCAGGAAAGCCGTATCCGTGCTTTTTCCGGCTATGATATTTATAACTCCACGGAGATTTCCGAGAATGCGATGATTTTCCGCCGAGGTGACTATTTGGTCATGCTGATGCTGGAGGACAACGATGCAGCCCGCAGCATTATTGACGAGTACATTCCGGAGGAACTGAATCTGGAGAACTAAGGGCTCACAGGTCCGTCGGGGAACCGACGGACTTTTCTCTTATATACAGAAAATATCGGGGAAACATAAGACAATGAGGTGACAGAGATGGAAAAGAACTCCTCCCGTGTGTACGGATTGGACCTGCTGCGCGGTGCAGCAATTATACTAATGGTAATTTACCATGGTTTATTTAGCTTGGTGTATCTTTTTGGTGTGGATCTGGCGTGGTTTCGTGATCCGATTTTCAATAATGTAGGTGCTCCGTTGATCGGCGGAACATTTACGCTTATCAGCGGTATTTCCAGCCGCTACTCCCGCTCCAGTCTGAAGCGCGGACTGAAGGTATTGGTATGGGGACTGGTTATGACCTTGGTAACAGCGATCGCTGTGCCGGATTTGATCATTCAATTCGGTATTCTGCACCTGATGGGCTGCTGTATGATTTTAACAGCATTGCTTCGACCTTTACTGGATAAGCTGCCGAGAAGTGTTGGAGCAGGCTTGGCAGCACTGCTCTTTGCGCTTACCTATAATCTGCCCAACGGAGGCTGGCTGGGCATCAAAGGTTTGCTGGCGGTACAGATTCAGACCACCAATCCATACCTGTTCCCATTGGGTTTGTTGGCGCCGGGCTTCTATTCCTCCGACTACTACCCGCTGCTCCCATGGCTCTTCCTCTTTGTCTGCGGCTACTATCTGGGCGCATGGGTCAAGGAGGGGAAAGCTCCGAAGTGGCTGTATCCATCCCGTCTGCCTTGTCTGGAGTTTGTAGGACGGCACACTCTTTGGGTTTACGTGCTGCATCAGCCGATTTTGGTTGCTGTCTTCTGGCTGATCTTCCGTCTGATTTAGAAAATGACCCTCAAAAATCCACAAAAAGCCCCACCCTCAGAAAAAAACCTTTATGCAATACAAGGGAATTGCGCAAAGGCACTGGAATACGGGAAAAAGACGAAGTATAATTAAACTTCGGAAAGAGTGTAACTCATATATACGCTGACAGAGAAGGAGCGAATCACTTTGATTAGAGAAGACCTGAGAAATATTGCGATCATCGCCCACGTTGACCACGGTAAAACCACTCTGGTTGACCAGATGCTGAAACAGAGCGGTACTTTCCGCGAAAACCAGTCCGTACAGGACCGTGTTATGGACTCCGGTGACTTGGAAAAAGAACGCGGCATCACCATTCTTGCAAAAAATACTGCAATCACTTATAAAGATGTAAAGATCAACATTATCGATACCCCAGGCCATGCTGACTTCGGCGGCGAAGTTGAGCGTATTCTGAAAATGGTAAACGGTGTTATCCTGCTGGTAGACTCCTTCGAGGGTCCAATGCCACAGACCCGTTTCGTTCTGCAGAAAGCGCTGGAGCTGGGCCATAAAGTTATCATCGTTGTCAATAAAACCGACCGTCCTGACGCAAGAAACGAAGAAGTTCGTGAAGAAGTTTACGACCTGCTCTTCGATCTGGATGCAACCGAAGAACAGCTGGAATCCAAAATTCTGTACTGCTCCGGTAAAGAGGGTACTGCTTCCTTTGAACCGGGTGTTCGCGGTGAAAACCTGAACCCGCTGTTCGATACCATCCTCTCCGAAGTACCTGCACCGGAAGGCGATATTGATGGTCCATTCCAGTACCTGGTTTCTTCCATCGACTACAATGAATACGTTGGCCGTATCGCTATCGGTCAGATCGCTCGCGGTGTCGTAAAAGTCAACGATCCAATCGTTGTCTGCAAACATGACGATCCGGATACGATGTATAAAGGCAAGATTGTTTCCCTGTATCAGATCGAAGGCCTAGTTCGTGTTCCTGCTCAGGAAGGCAAAATGGGCGATATCGTCTGCATCTCCGGTCTGGAGAATGTAACCATCGGTGAAACCATCTGCAGCCCTGAAGCAGTGGAACCACTGCCATTCGTAAAAATCTCCGAGCCAACCATCGAAATGACCTTCTCCGTTAACGACAGCCCATTTGCAGGCCGTGAAGGTAAATTCCTGACCTCCCGCCATCTGCGTGACCGTCTGATGAGAGAAACTCTGAAGGATGTTTCTCTGCGCGTGACCGAAACTGAATCCGCAGAAACCTTCCGTGTAGCAGGCCGCGGTGAAATGCATCTGTCCATCCTGATCGAAACCATGCGTCGTGAAGGCTACGAATTCCAGGTAAGCCGTCCACAGGTTCTGATGAAAGAAGAAAACGGCGTCAAAGTAGAACCAATGGAAGCTCTGGTTATCGACTGTCCTGACTTTGCTTCCGGTTCTGTAATGGAAAAAATGGGTCGCAGAAAAGGTGTTCTGGTGTCCATGAACCCAATGAACGGCCGCACTAAACTGGAATTCACCATTCCTTCCCGTGGTCTCTTCGGTTATCGTTCTGAGTTCCTCACCGACACCAAAGGTGAAGGTATTATGAACTCCGTGCTCATCGGTTACGAGCCATTCAAAGGCGAGATCCCAAGCCGTTCCTTCGGTTCCATGATCGCATTTGAGCAGGGCGATGCAGTTACCTACGGTCTGTTCAATGCACAGGAACGCGGCACTCTGTTCATCGGTGCAGGTGTACCTGTTTACGAAGGTATGGTTGTTGGTCAGTCTCCAAAAGACGAAGACCTGGTTGTAAACGTGTGCAAAAAGAAACATCTGACCAATACCCGTGCATCCGGTTCCGACGATGCTCTCCGTCTGGTAACCCCAAAATCCATGTCTCTGGAACAGTGCATCGAGTTCATCAAAGAGGATGAGCTCATCGAAGTAACTCCAAAATCCATCCGCATGAGAAAGAAAATTCTGGACAAAACTCAGCGCATGAAAGAGTGGAGCAAAAACAAAAAATAATTGCTTCGGCAATAAAAAATCCCCGACCAAACGGTCGGGGATTTTTGTATATTCGGAATTATTTGTCGAATGCAGCTTTGATCTGTTTCATAGCCTGTTCAACCATGGATTTTGGACAGCCGATGTTCAGACGAGCGAAGCCAACGCCTTCATCACCGTAGGTAGCACCGCTGTTCAGACCAACGTTTGCTTCGTCTTTCAGCTTGTTCATCAGTTCTTCCTGAGTCAGACCGTATTCGGAGAAGTCCAGCCACATGAGGTAAGTGCCTTCCGGTACGAAGGTTTTTACTTTTGGCAGCTGAGTTTCGCAGAATTCGGTAACGAATTTAGCGTTTTCATAGAGATATTCGTTCAGTTCGTCAACCCATTTAGCACCGTGACCGTAGCAAACTTCGGTTGCTTTGTAAGCCATCAGATCGATACCAACATGGAATGCACCAATGGAACCAGCGATTTTTTCGCGGATCTCTGGGTTCTGAATGATGAACATGGAAGATTTCAGACCGGCAATGTTGAAGGTTTTAGATGGAGCCATTGCGCAGAAGGAAATTTCTTTTGCTTTTTCGGAAACGGTCAGGATAGAGCAGTGTTTGTGACCGCCGTAGCAGATATCGGAGTGGATCTCATCGGAGAAGAGATATACGTTGTATTTAGCGCAGAGCTCAACCAGCTGATTCAGTTCCTCTTTGGTCCATACACGACCGATAGGGTTGTGTGGGTTGCAGAGGATCATCATTTTTACGCCGTCTTTCATTTTAGCTTCCATGTCTTCGAAGTCCATGACACGATGGGTGCCTTCGCATTTCAGGGAAGAGGTAACCAGTTCGCGGTTCAGACCTTTGATGGTGGAAGCGAATGGGTTGTAAACAGGGGTATTGATGAGAACTTTATCGCCGTCTTTGGTCAGAGCGTTCAGAGCGAAAGCGATAGCGGTAACAACACCAGGAACAGCGATGATGTCTTCTTTCACCATGTCCAGACCGTTGCGTTCTTTGTTCCATTTGATAATATTTTCAAAGTAAGCTGGGGAAGCAGCAGTGTAACCGAAGGTTGGGTGGGAAGCACGTTTTACCATAGCTTCCTGCAGTTCTGGCAGAACTTCAAAGTCCATGTCAGCGATGAACATAGGGAGTACATCATGGCCGTATACTTTTTCGGTCATATCCCATTTGATGCAGTCGGTGCCTTTACGTTCAACGAGTTTGTCAAAATTATACATTCTAAATCTCTCCATTTTCAATAAAATTGTTTCCTCAAGAAGGGGAAGAAGGAGAGTAGACCGGCGGCAAAATCAGCCTGTCCGGGCTCCCAACAGACTTAGCGTATTATAATTAACAGCTATTGTCAACGACTTTGGCAAAAGATTAGCATCTTGTCCAAAGGAAAAAAGACTTTTTCAGCGAGTTTTTAAGGTAGATCCGTTGACAGAGAGGGGAAGTTAGGTTATACTAAAAACACACCCCCTCCCCGGGGGTGTCATTTGAATGAAAATACAAGAGAGGTGACTTTGTTTCGTGAAACAAGTTTATGATGTAAGCGGCATGACCTGTTCCGCCTGCAGTTCCCGTGTGGATAAAGTAGTCCGTAAACTGGAAGGTGTCAGTGAGGTCAATGTCAATCTGCTGCAGAATAAAATGACGGTGGAATACGAAGCTCCTGCCGACGAGGCAGCGATAATTAAAGCTGTCGTTGACGCCGGCTATGGTGCTTCCGTTCATCAAGAGCGTAGCGCCGCCCCATCTTCCGCGCCGAAAGCAAAACCAGTGGACGAAAGCGAAGGCATGAGGAAACGTCTGATTTCTTCCTTCTGCTTCCTGATCCCGCTGATGTATGTTTCCATGGGCAGTATGTTCGGTTTGCCGCAGCCGTCTATTTTGCAGGGTCATGAAAATATGCTGATTTTCGCCCTGACTCAGCTCTGTCTGACGCTGCCGGTCATGTATATCAACCGTAAATTCTTTGAAGTCGGTATCCGCAGTCTGCTGCACGGCGCTCCGAACATGGACTCTCTGATTGCGATAGGTTCGGGTGCATCTTTTGTGTATAGTATGTATGCGATTTTCCGCATGGCTTATCACCTGGGACATGGAGAGCTGGAATTGGCAGTTCCGTACCATATGGATCTCTATTTTGAATCTGCAGCTATGATTCTGACTCTTATCACAGTGGGTAAGTTCTTAGAGAGCCGCTCGAAACGCCGTACTTCCGATGCCATCAGTAAGCTGATGGATCTGTCTCCGAAAACCGCCGTAGTTCTTCGCGGTGGAGTGGAACAGGAAATTCCTGTAGAGCAGGTGCTGGTTGGTGATATTGTAGTAGTTCGATCCGGTCAGAGCATTCCGGTTGATGGTGTCATCGTGGAAGGCAACGGCGCTGTGGATGAATCGGCTCTCACCGGCGAAAGTATCCCTGTCGAAAAGAGCAGCGGTGATGTTGTGATGGGTGCTTCCCTGAATAAAACCGGTTTCTTCAAAATGGAAGCGAAGAAAGTCGGTCAGGATACTGCACTGGCTCAGATCATCCGTCTGGTGGAAGAAGCCAGCGGTTCCAAAGCGCCAATCGCCAAGCTGGCTGACAAAGTCAGCGGCATCTTCGTGCCAACTGTTATGTGTATTGCGGCGATCACCATTATCGTGTGGCTGGCACTGGGTTATGAATTCCATCATGCCTTCTCCTGTGGTATTGCCGTTCTGGTAATTTCCTGCCCTTGTGCGCTGGGTCTTGCGACCCCGACCGCTATTATGGTCGGCACCGGTAAAGGCGCAGAGAACGGTATTCTCATCAAATCTGCGGAAAGTCTGGAAATTGCCCATGAAATCGACACTGTGGTTCTGGACAAGACCGGAACCATCACCGAAGGCGCTCCAAAAGTGACCGACTGCATCGCAGCAGAGGGTCAGTGTGAAGCGGACTTCCTGCAGAAAGCGGCATCTCTGGAACATTCTTCCGAGCATCCGCTGGCAGAAGCAATCGTAACTTACGCAAAACAGAAAAAAGTATCCTTAAAAGCTGTTTCCGACTTTGGCGCAGAAGCCGGCCAGGGTGTTTACGGTTCTGTGGACGGTAAAAAAATCCTGGCAGGTAACCGCCGCATGATGGATGCTCAGGGCATTGAGTTGGGTGCTTTGGCTCAGAAGGGCGAAGAAGCTGCCGAGCAGGGCAAAACCCCACTGTACTTCGCTTGCGACGGCAAGGTTATGGGTCTGATTTGTGTGGCAGATGTGGTGAAGCCAACCTCTGCACAAGCCATTAAAGAGTTTGAGAAAATGGGTATCGAGGTTATCATGCTCACCGGTGACAACAAGAAAACGGCCGAAGCCATCCGTTCTCAGCTGGGCATTACCCGCGCAGTTGCAGAAGTTCTGCCTCAGGACAAGGAACAGGAAGTTCGTAAATTGCAGGAGGGCGGCAAGAAAGTAGCTATGGTCGGCGACGGCATCAATGACGCTCCGGCTTTGGCAAGAGCGGATGTGGGTGTGGCCATTGGCGCAGGTACAGACGTTGCCATCGAGTCTGCCGACATCGTTCTGATGAAAAGCGACCTGCTGGATGCGGTTTCTGCGATTCAGTTGTCCAAGGCAGTCATCCGTAACATCAAGCAGAATCTGTTCTGGGCATTCTTCTATAACTGTATCGGTATTCCGCTGGCAGCAGGTCTGCTGTTTGTGCCGTTCGGCATGAAGCTGAATCCGATGTTCGGTGCGGCGGCAATGAGCCTTAGTTCTTTCTTTGTTGTCAGCAATGCCCTGAGACTGAAACTGTTCAAACCTTCCTTTGCAAGGGAAGTGATCCATACTCCTCAGCAGGATGCTGAGATCATCAATGAATCCGCAGAAGAAAAGGAGACCAACGCTATGACGAAAGTAATGAAAATCGAAGGTATGATGTGCCCACACTGCTCCGGTCGTGTAGACAAAGTGCTCAACGCGATTGAAGGTGTTTCCGCTGTAGTTAGCCTGGAAGAAAAATCCGCAACCATCACCCTGTCTGCCGATGTCAGCGACGATGTGCTGAAACAGGCAGTTATTGACGCCGGCTACGAAGTAGTCAGCCTGGACTAAGCCATGAGAGCGGATAAAGAGACCGTTTCCCGCTTACTGAAGACCGCAAGGGGTCAGATCGATGGTATTCTCAAGATGGTCGAGGACGACCGTTATTGTATGGATATCAGCAATCAGGTCATGGCCACCGAGGCCATTCTCCGCAAAGCCAATAAGGAGATCCTGAAAGCCCATATGAAAGGCTGCGTACAGGCGGCTGTCAGCAGCGAGGACGGAGAGCAGAAAATCGATGAGTTGGTTGAGCTGATCGACAAACTAGCGAAATAAAAAAGCACAGCAGCATGACGAATATCATCATGCTGCTGTTTTTCTATACTGAGTTCGCAAAAGTTTTACAAAATTCAGTTGTCAGTGTTCCTTTTTTGCGTTATCATTAGAACATGAATTAAGAAGAGCAAGGAGAGATCACGATGATCAATTACCTGAGAAGAAGCTGGGCGGTCGTCAACTTGGACAACGTTGCTCATAACGTGCGGGAAATCCGCAAAAAACTGCGTCCCGGCTGTATGATCATGGGTGTGGTGAAAGCCGACGCCTATGGACATGGGGATAAATTTATTGCCGATGAACTGATCAAGCTGGGTATCAACTGGTTTGCGGTTTCCAACATCAATGAAGCTATGTCTCTGCGCAATCAGGGAATTTTCCACCCAATTCTTGTACTGGGAACCACGCCTGCCAGTGAGGCAAGACGTCTCTGTGAGTACAACATCACACAGACGGTATATTCTATGGACTATGCCCGCCTTCTGCAGGAGGAAGCGGAAAAGCAGGATGTAACCGTTCAGTGTCACATTAAAGTGGACAGCGGCATGGGACGCATCGGTTTTGATGCATCCAACATGGATGAGGCTGTTGAACAGATCAAAGCAGCCTGCTCTTTCCCAAATCTGCAGTGTGATGGTATCTTCACTCACTTTTCCAGCGCTGATGAGTATAACGACCCATCCATCGACTATACCCATCAGCAATTTGAACGTTTCAAGGAAATCAACGATCGTTTGGAGCAGGAGGGAATTCGATTCTCCCTCCATCATTGCTGCAACTCCGGTGGTATCGTGAATTATCCGGAGTATCACTGGGATATGGTGCGTGCGGGTATTTTGCTTTATGGTTTGGCGCCGGACAAAGCTTGTCAAGGTAAGATCGACCTGAAACCTGTTATGGAATTTAAGGCAGTAATTTCCATGGTCAAAGATGTGAAAGCCGGCTCGAAAATCAGCTACGGCAGAACCTATACCACACCGAGAGCGATGCGCTTGGCAACTCTGCCGGTGGGCTATGCCGATGGTTATCACCGTTCCCTGTCCAATCGCGGTAAGATGCTGCTGAATGGTCAGTATGCGAAAATTGTAGGTCGAGTCTGCATGGACCAGCTGATGTTGGATGTCAGCGATATCCCGGAAGCAAAAGAGGGAATGGAAGTGACCATTGTTGGTCAGGATGGCGACAAACGCATCACCATGGAGGAAATTGCTCGCTTGTCTGATACGGTGCACTACGAGATCATGTGCATTATTGGTAAACGCGTTCCACGAGTTTATACCCGAAAAGGGGAAAATGTAGGCGTTGTAGACTATGTTCGCCACAACGTAGAGTAATATTGGAATAAAAATCAACGGCTCGTTCACCGGAACGAGCCGTTTTTCTATGATTTGTCCTTGGATTTGGCGAGCAAGGCAACAACCAATGCCGCAAAAATGGCCATGGCAATTCCAGCAGCGCTGGCGGTCAATCCGCCGGAAAAGGCGCCGAAAAGTCCTTGCTCCGCAACCGCTTCGCGGACGCCTTTGGCGAGCAGCGCACCGAATCCGGTCAGAGGAATGCTGGCACCTGCGCCTGCAAAGTCCAGCAGTGGCTGGTACAGACCGAGTCCGCCGAGAATCACACCGACTACTACATAAGAGACAAGAATTCGAGCTGGGGTCAGTTTGGTGTAATCGATGAAGAGCTGACCGACGGCGCAAATTCCACCGCCTACCAGAAAGGCCCAAAGATAGTCCGTCAGCATGATGCATCCTCCTTTTCAAAGTAGTGGGACAGGTGGAGCAAGTGCGCCATACCGGGGATACTTTCGCCCTGTTGAACGCTGGTGGGGCTCATCATGGCGCCAGTGGCGATAAAGAGGACATTCTGCAGTCTGCCGTCCTGCAGCTGAGGCAGAATGTAGGAACAGAGCACCGATGCGGCACAGCCGCAGCCGGAACCTCCGGCGTGTACATCCTGTTTCAAACGATCATAAATCAAGAGACCGCAGTCCTTGTGGTTTGCGGTGATTGAAAGCTTGGCTTCGTCCATTAACTGATGAAGCAGCTGCGTGCCGATCATGCCCAAATCTCCCGTCAGAATCAGGTCGTAGTCGGAGGGGAGAGTTTCCGTGTCGTGAAAATAATGGCAGAGCGTTGCAAAAGCTGCAGGTGCCATGGCGGCGCCCATATTGTTGATATCACAAATTCCATAGTCTTCAATGGTGCCGATGGTCACAGCTTGAACATAAGGAGCACCGCTCTGCAGGGCTGTCACGCAGGCGCCTGCACCTGTTACTGTCCACTGTGAGGTAGGAGTCCGCTGTCCGCCGTATTCCAAGGGGAAACGGAATTGCCGTTCTGCCGAGCAGAAGTGGGAAGATGTTGCCGCTAGACAGCGATTGGCCAGACCGGTTTCTGTCAGCAGTGCCGCTAAAAGCAGACTTTCTGCCATGGTTGAACAGGCTCCATACAGGCCAAGATAGGGAATACCCAACTGACGGGCTCCATAGGTGGAGCCAATACATTGATTCAGCAGATCGCCTGCCAGCATGATGTCGATGTCTCCCGGAGTAATGCCGGCTTTTTTGATCGCCTTATTGACCGCACATTTCTGAAGAGCACTTTCTGCCTTTTCCCAGCTTGTTTCCCCAAAGGTGGAATCTTCGTTGATGCAGTCAAAATACTTGCCCAAAGGTCCCTGTGCTTCCTTACGGCTGCCGGCGGCAGCATAGCCGATGATAGACACCGGGCGCTCTAACTGCAGTGTATATCGTCCCAGTCGTTTTGCCATGTCATCACCCCATTATTACCAGAATAAGTCCATAAATCACCGATGCGGAAATGCCATAAACCAGCACAGGTCCGGCGATGGAAAACATTTTTGCGCCCAAACCCAGAATGTAACCTTCGCTTTTGAATTCCATAGCGGGCGATACCATGGAGTTGGCAAAGCCTGTGATGGGTACGAGGGTACCTGCACCGGCGTGCTTGGCAATGTTATCATACACATTAAGTCCGGTCAGAACAGCGGAAAGAAGAATGAGAGAAATGGAACCGCAGGCAGAAGCCATATCTTTTTCCAGCCCAAAGGACAGAGCGAGATTGATAACAGCCTGCCCCAAAACACAAAGCAGCCCGCCAACCAGAAAAGCCATAGGGATATTTTTATAGGATTTAGAGGGCGGAATTGCTTTCTGAGCCGCAGCCTGATAATCTTTTGCAGTCATATGGATGCCTCCTTGACATTGTTTGCCCTTATCTTGCCCTGAAATTGCAGTTTTAACAAAAGCTTCAAAAAGAATTTGACAGGAAATTCTTTATATAAGACCGGTTTGTGGTATAATGTAATTTGTAAAGTTCTGCAGTGGTGTAAGGAGTGAGAAGAATGATTGATATGACTGCATTGAAGGCTTTTGCGGAGCCTTATTATATCGATAAAGATATCATGCACAATATGTGGCACATCGAATTGGTGCAGCGAATGGTCGAGAGAATTTTATCTCTTGGTACCTACGAGATCAATAAGGAGCACCTGCTGCTGGCTCTGTATTTCCATGGCTTTATTTATCATGACGAGGAGAAAATTCGTCATTGGCTGCAGGAGCAGGGATATTCTGCGAAAGATATTGAAACCGTTGTGAAGATCGCATGGGAATCTCAGCGCAGTGAGGTGCCGGAGACATTGGAAGGCAAGATACTACACGATGCTCATGTTCTTGAAGGTGGAAAAACGTACTGTATGGTGAAAACTCTCATTACGGGTTCGGTGCGAGGACAGTCACTGGAGCAGACTCTTGATTTTATGGAACAGCACGTGTTAGGTGCAAATCATTGTTATTTACCGGAAACCGTTCCTCTCTGCGAGGAAATGAACGCATATACCGAAGAGTTCTACCGAGAAATTCGACAGGGAATCCAATAGATAGGGAGGTCGCAGTATGGAGAAAAAATACATCATCGCACTGGATCAGGGTACGACCAGTTCCCGTGCCATTATTTTTGACAGAGATCAGCGCATCGTGAAAGTAGCGCAGAAGGAATTTACCCAGCTGTACCCCAAAGCAGGATGGGTGGAGCATGACCCGATGGAGATTTACTCCTCTCAGTACGGTGTGCTGATGGAAGCGTTGGCACAGAGCGATATCAATCCGGAAGAAATTGCGGGTATCGGTATCACCAATCAGCGTGAAACCACCATCGTCTGGGACAAACAGACAGGCCGCCCGATTTATAATGCGATCGTGTGGCAGTGCAGACGAACTGCCGATATTTGTCACGAGTTAGAGGAGCAGGGCTGGAGCGATTATATCCGCGATACCACCGGTCTGCTCATCGATGCCTACTTCTCAGGAACAAAAATCAAATGGATCCTGGACAATGTTCCGGGTGCAAGAAAGAAAGCCGAGGCAGGCGAACTGCTCTTCGGTACCGTTGATACCTGGCTCATTTGGAAGCTGACCGGCGGCAAAGTCCATGTCACCGACTACACCAATGCATCCCGAACCATGCTGTTCAACATTCACACCTTGGATTGGGATGAAAAACTACTGGAAGTGCTGGATATTCCGCGCTCGATCCTGCCGACTGTCTGCTCCTCTTCTGAGGTTTATGGTTATACCAATATTTCCGGCGTGCAGGTTCCCATTGCCGGTGTTGCCGGCGACCAGCAGGCGGCTCTCTTTGGACAGGCTTGCTTCTCCGAGGGTGATGCGAAGAATACATACGGCACCGGCTGCTTCCTGCTGATGAACATCGGCGATAAGCCGATTATGAGCAAAAACGGTCTGGTAACTACCATTGGTATCGGTCTGAAAGATAAGGTGCAGTACGCACTGGAAGGCTCTATCTTTGTAGGTGGTGCAGTGATTCAGTGGCTTCGCGATGAAATGCGCTTTATTACGGAGTCTGCCGATTCCGAATACTTTGCACAGAAGGTCGAGGACAACGGCGGCGTTTATCTTGTACCTGCCTTTACGGGTTTGGGCGCTCCTCATTGGGATATGTATGCCCGCGGAAGCATCTTTGGCTTGACCCGCGGCAGCAACCGTAACCACATTATCCGTGCGGCACTGGAATCGATCGCTTACCAGACCAATGACGTTCTGTCTGCGATGGTTTCCGATACCGGTGTTCCGATCCGTGTGCTGAAAGTGGATGGCGGTGCCTCCGCAAATAACTTCCTCATGCAGTTCCAGTCGGATATTCTGGAGCGTGAGATCTGCCGTCCGAAAATTCGGGAGACTACCGCACTGGGCGCAGCATATCTGGCAGGTCTGGCTGTGGGCATCTGGAACAGCACCGATGAAATTCGCCGTCAGTGGACCTTGGATAAAGACTATCAGCCATCTATGGACGCTCAGGAACGTGTGCGTCTGCTGAAAGGCTGGGACAAAGCAGTTGCCCGTGCGAAGCGTTGGGCTGCGCTGGAGAATGAAGAGTAAACCGAAAGGGAATGGGAATGAAAAAGAATAAACGGGTCATTGCGGCCCTTCTGGCAGGGCTGTTGATATTGAGTTTTACAGCTTGCCGGAAAGAAGAAGCGGAGCAGCCACAGCTGCCGGAAGAGCCTGTGCAGGAAGAACTGCCGCAGGAGCAGCCGGAAGTGGAAGCTCCGAAAAAGGAACAGGCAAGCTTGGTTGACTCCAACCTGATGCTGAGCCGACTGAAAGATAATCTGGAGGCGCCTTTGTCCACAGCGGCACGCCTGAAAGAGGACAGCAGTGTCAAAACGGATCTGACACCGGAGCTGCTCAATGAGATCAGCGGTTTCCTTTGTCAGAACTTCACCGTACTGCGTTATACAGCTGCGGTGGATCTGAGCAACTGTCTGTATCTGCAAATTATCGGCGATAAAGAAATCCACGATGTTTATGTGACCCAATGGACCGACTCAGAACGAGAAACGCATACCTTCGTTCAGGTGGAGGAAGAGGGTATGATGGGTCAGTATATTTATGATAAGACCACCTATCCTGCGATGGTGGAACTGTTGGAAAGCTGGGAATATGAAAATACCATGACCGTCAGCGGAGAGTATCAGCCGCTGACTACTACAGAATATCTGCAGGGTCTGCAGGATGGCAGCTACCGCTTGAACCAACTGTATCAGTATGGAGATCAGCTGATTCTGGAGCTGGAAAGCGACGCAATGGAAGGCTGTCTGTTTGAATTCATCGATGCTGACAGCGGCGACACGGTCCAGACCATCGCTTTACCGAAGAAAGCTTTGGATGTGCGCAGCACCAGTCTGGAGGGTTATGATTTTTATATTATGACAGAGGATTCCATCCACTACCGCAGTGCGGAGGATTTTGGTTTGAAGCTGGATTTCGGTCTGCCGCAGAGTGTAAAGGATAAGCTGCTGAAGAATGTGGACGAACCTCTCTTTGATGTGGACTATATTCAGGATTTGCTGGTCTATGTTTCCGATCAGGGTGTGGTTCTCAGCAATCAATCCGGTAAACGAAACGACCTGCTTTTGAAGCATGAACGGCTTATTGACTTGCTGAATTTGAACGCAGAAGAAGAAAAACGACCCCTTGCACAGGAAAAAGAAGAATTGACTGCTTATTATGCCGCACCGCAGCTGATGAATAACGGTAAAATCATCGTCTGCCCGATTTTGCTCCGAGGCGAAGTGGATCAGTGGGTCGGCTGCAGCGTTTTCAATCTCATGAACGGCAGCTTCAAGGACTATGTGGAGGAATTTGACCACATCGATCGCTTCTCCTATCCCGATGAGCAGACGATTCTGACGCTGGGCGAGGAAAGCTATACCACGATGGACGTACTGACGAGAGAATTTTCCTCACAGGAATGGAGCTCGAAGACCAATGAAACCACTTTTCTCTGCAGCAGAGACCGTCTGCTGACTTGGAGAAAGGGTATGGAATACAGCAACGAATTGCTTTTGTCCACACCGGATACAGAGGCGACAAGTCTCCTGCTGTCTGCGCAGGGTGACCGCTTCATGGTTCATGGAGCGACCGAAGATTACGCTTTGATCAGTTGGTCGGACAGTCAGGGAGATATGATGGCTGTGGTGTCTCTCTTTGAAGAGAAAGAACCACAGGCATAGAGATGGAACAGAGGAGAAACAACAATGTATGAAAACGAAGAACGGGTCGAACAGGTCGTATTGATCTGTGTCGATACCGGTGACTATGACGCGGAGCGCTCTTTGGATGAGCTGCAGGAGTTGGCAGCGTCTGCCGGCGCGCAGGTTGTCAGCCGTGTGATCCAGAAAAAGGATTCCTATGACCCGGCGACGGTGCTGGGTTCCGGTCGACTGCAGGAAGTGGCTGAATTTGTACAGGCCCATGAAATCGATGCGGTTATCTTTGATAACGAGCTGTCTCCGGCTCAGCAGAAAAATGTGGAGAAGGCTCTGGATACCAAGGTTATTGACCGCACTACCTTGATTCTGGATATTTTCGCTCAGCGTGCTCGCAGCAGTGAGGGTCGTCTGCAGGTGGAGCTGGCTCAGCTGCGCTATCGTCTGCCAAGGCTGATGGGTCTGGGTACCAGTCTGTCCCGACTGGGCGGCGGTATCGGTACCAGAGGTCCCGGTGAAACCAAGCTGGAAAGCGACCGCCGACACATTCGCCGCCGCATCCACAACTTGGAGGAGCAGTTGGAGGAGCTGGAGCAGCGCCGTGACCTGCTGCATCAGCGCCGCAAGAAAGACGGCGTCATTTCCGTTGCCATTGTAGGTTATACCAATGTGGGTAAATCTACCCTGCTGAATACCCTGACCGATGCCGGTGTTTTGGCAAAGGATATGCTCTTTGCGACCTTGGACCCAACATCCCGTGCACTGACCCTGCCGGACGGAAGAAAAGTCATGCTGGTGGATACGGTAGGTCTGGTCAGCCGTCTGCCGCATCATCTGGTGGAAGCCTTCAAATCCACTCTGGAGGAAGCAGTCAACGCAGACCTGATCCTCAACGTCTGCGACGTATCCTCTCCGGAATTTGACAATCAGCTGGCTGTTACCAAGCAGGTGCTGAAGGATCTGGGTGCAGAGAACGTTCCTGTTCTGACCGTACTGAACAAATGCGATTTGGTAGAAATCCCACCGATGACATTGGATAAGCAGACAGCGGCGATTTCCGCAAAAGCAGGAACCGGTCTGGAGACTCTGCTGCAGAAAATCGCTCTCAATCTTCCGGAGACTCACAAGCGTCTGCAGTTGATTCTGCCTTACGATAAGGCAGGGCTTGCCAGCGAGATCCGCATCAACGGCAAGGTTCTGGAAGAAGAATACCGCGCAGAAGGTGTCTTCCTTGATGCACAGGTGGACATTAAAATCTGCCATAAAGTGCAGGATTATATCGTAAAAGAGTAAACTGACAGTATAAAAAAGAAATCCCACTCCATATAGGAGTGGGATTTTGTCGTTGGCGCTTTTAGCATGAATAAACCACTGGTTCTACCAGTGGTGGGTAAAAAACTTTAGTAAATAAAAAACCTCACTGTTATAATAGAGAAGGTTTGGCGACCGCATCACTAAAATAACAGGAGGTTTTTTACGATGAAAAATGAAATTAAACATACAGCTCATTCCAGTTACCGATGTGAGTATCACATCGTCTTTGGATCGAAGTACAGAAGAAAAGAAATCTATGGGAAATTAAGAAAAGATATTGGCGAGATACTTAGAAAATTATGTGAAGAGAAGGGTGTAGAAATTATCGAAGCCAAAGCATGCCCGGATCATATTCACATGCTGGTAAGTATCCCACCGCATTTGAGTGTAGCACAGTTCATGGGATTTCTCAAGAGTAAAAGTGCGTTGATGATTTTCGATAGACATGCAAATTTGAAATACAAGTATGGCAGAAGAAACTTCTGGAGCAGAGGATATTTTGTGGATACAGTAGGAAAAAATGAACGTGTGATTCAAGAATACATCAAAAATCAGCAAGAAAGAGATTACGCTCAGGATCAAGTAACGCTTAAAGAATATATGGACCCGTTTACGGGTAACAAGTGTAAGTAGGCAAAAAAAGACAGCCACTTTATAGTGGCTGCCTGAAAATAGTGATGCGATAGCAAACCCTCAGTGCCCCTTAGAGGGGCCAGCAGGTAGTCGGCCCTTCTAGGGCCTGAGCAAACCACTAGTTTACTAGTGGTTTTGATTTATGCAAAATTACTTATCTGCTTTCTTCTCAATACTCTCTTTGATTTTGTCAAAGAAACTCTTTCGCTTGGGCTGTGCCTCGTCCTGAAGACTCTCCTCCAGCTGGAGCAACAGCTCACGCTGTTCTTTATTCAGATTCTTGGGCGTCTCGACAACGACCGTCACATACTGATCGCCGCGAGTCTTGTAACCCACATAAGGGATCCCCTTTCCCTTGAGACGGAAAACTGTGCCGCTTTGAGTTCCCTCAGGAACGGTATAACGGACCTTCCCGTCCAAGGTCGGGACCTCGATCTCTGCGCCCAATGCCGCCTGTGTAAAGGTGATAGGCATCTCACAGAGCACGTTAGCTCCATCGCGGTTGAAAATGGGATGTGGACGGACAGAGACCGTAACCAGCAGATCACCGTTGGGACCGCCATTGCTGCCCACATTACCCTCACCGCGGACGCGGACGCTCTGCCCATCGTCGACACCGGCAGGAATCTTTACGCTGACTTTTTTGTTCTTGCGAACTTTACCCTTACCTTTGCAGGTATTGCAGGGATCTTTGATAAGCTTGCCGCGGCCGCCGCACTTGGGGCAGACGCCGGTCTGCTGCATGGTACCAAAGGCCGTCTGGCGCACCGTGCGAACCGTACCGGTTCCTCGGCAATCCGGACAGGTCTCGGGCTGGCTGCCCTCCGCCGCACCGGAACCTCCGCAACTGGGGCAGCTCTCCACACGGCCGACATTGACCTCACGGGTCGTGCCGAATGCAGCTTCTTCAAAGGATAGGACTACTTCAGCGCCGAGATTTTCACCCTTGGTCGGTGCGTTGGCCCTGCGGGTTGTACCACCCCCGCCGCCGAAGAAGTTGTCAAAAATGCTTCCCAGGTCGAAGTCCATGCCGCCAAACCCACCGAAACCGCCGCCAAAACCGCCGCCGGGGTTGTAGTTGGGATCAACGCCAGCAAAACCGAACTGGTCATACCGGGCTTTCTTATCTGCATCGGAAAGAACCTCATAGGCCTCGCCGACTTCCTTGAATTTCTTTTCCGCTTCCTGATCGCCGGGATTCAGGTCGGGATGGTACTGTTTGGCCAGTTTGCGATACGCCTTCTTAATGGCGTCATCGGATGCACTTTTATCCAGCCCCAGTACCTCATAATAATCGCGTTTTTCTTCCGCCATCGGGTCTCACCTCGCGTTATGGTGTGTCTTGGATGTATCACGCCAAATGCCCCCTGTAATAGGGGGCTTTGGCTGTC
>JAFSIC010000012.1 GCA_017439985.1 Oscillospiraceae bacterium | reverse complement strand
GCGCTGGCTCTTTTGCAGGAAGAACTGGAGATCAATCAGAATAACCGTGCAATGGCGTGGCTGATCAATGAGCAGGCTGTGCTTCTGACGGAAGATGTGCGGCAGAAAACCAAAGACGTTACTGTACAGCTGATCCGCCTGGCGGAGCAGTATGAAAGCGGTGAGGAAGAACCGCAGGGTATGACGCCAAAACAGAAGTCGGTGTATCGCCTGCTGTTGGACTGTGGCTGTGCTTCCGTAAAAGAAGCGGCCTACTTCTGCGGTGTGACCACGGCTGTCATCAAAAATATGGTGAAGCATGGTATTGTTGAGGAATTCGGCAAACCGGTTCTGAGAAATCCTTATGAAGAAGCGGATTTTGCTCCGGAAAAGCAGAAAATCACGCTGACTGCCGATCAGCAGAAAGCCTGTGATGAATTAAAGCGCGTCATGGCGGAAACACCGGGGGCGACTGCTCTGCTTCATGGAGTGACAGGCAGCGGAAAAACCCAGGTATTTCTGCAGCTGATTCAGCATGTGCTGGATCAAGGGCGACAGGTCATCGTTATGGTGCCGGAAATTTCCCTGACTCCGCAGACGGTGGAGGTGTTCCAGCGTCGTTTTGGTCGTCGGGTTGCAGTAATGCACAGCGGACTGACCATGGGCGAACGTGTGGATGAATACAAGCGCATCCGACAGGGTGCTGCTGATGTGGTCATCGGAACACGTTCTTCTGTGTTTGCACCGCTGGACAACATCGGTCTTATCGTCATGGACGAGGAACAGGAAAAATGTTATCAGTCGGAGCTGTCACCAAAATTCCATGCCCGAGATGTGGCAAAATGGCGCTGTTCTTATCACAAAGCCATGCTGCTGCTGTCCTCGGCAACACCAAGTGTGGAGAGCTTTTATCAGGCGAAAAGCGGGAAATACCACCTGCTGAGCCTGAAAGAGCGTTATCACGGGGGCAGGCTGCCTGACGTAAATATTGTGGATATGTCCGATCAGTATGGGGCGATTTTCAGCCAGCAGCTGATCATGGAGATCCAATCCAACCTAAAAAAGAAACAGCAGACCATTCTGCTGATGAACCGCCGCGGTTATCATACCATTGTTAAGTGCTCTCAGTGCGGAGAGGTGGCAACCTGCCCGAACTGCTCGGTGGCGCTGACGTACCATTCCGTCAACGGTAAGCTGATGTGTCATTATTGCGGACACACCCAGAGCCTTAATGATGAATGTGCAGCCTGCGGCAGTAAAATGATCCGCTACGGCGGAGCGGGAACTCAGAAGGTGGAGGAAGAACTGACACAGCTTTTCCCGAACGCAAGAGTTCTGCGCATGGACATGGATACCACCATGTCCCGCGATTCTCATGAAAAGAAATTTGCCGCCTTTGCGCGCGGTGATTATGATATTATGGTCGGCACTCAGATGGTCGCAAAGGGGTTGAATTTCCCAAATGTGACGTTGGTGGGCGTTCTCAATGCGGATCAAAGCCTGTTTGCACAAGATTTCCGCTGCTATGAGAATACGTTCAGTTTGCTGACCCAAGTGATTGGCCGCTGTGGCCGAGGAGAATTGCCCGGACGGGCTTATATCCAAACCACAGACCCGGATCACTATATTCTGGAGCAGGCGGCCAGACAGGATTATGAGGGCTTCTATGCAGACGAAATCGTCGGTAGAAAGATCGGCTTGTATCCGCCGTACTGTAGCCTGTGTCTGGTGGGCTTTGTCAGTGAGCATCCGAAAGCAGTGCAGGACGCTGCACGACGCTTCGGTGCAGATTTTACCCGTCGGGCGAGAGAAGAATTTTCGGAGCTTCCGCTGCGTGTACTGGAGCCCTGTGTGCCTTCTCTGGAGAAAATTGCAGGAAAATATCGCTATCAGCTTGTCATCAAGTGCCGACAGGGCAAACGCTTCTCGGAATTGATGTGGCAGACGCTGAAAGCGTTCGATTCTGATAAACAAAATAAGGAGGTCCACGTCAGCGTGGACATGAACTACAATGGCAGTATGTAAAGTAAAAAGGAGAATTTTAATGGGATACCGAAATATCGTAAAGGACGATGATCCACTGAGAACTCTGCATAAAAAATGCCGTCCGGTGACCGAGTTCAATCAGAAACTCTGGGATCTGCTGGACGACATGGCAGATACCATGTACGAAGCAGAAGGCGTTGGTCTGGCAGGCCCACAGGTTGGCTATCTGCGCCGTGTGTTTGTTATCGACGTTGGTGAAGGTCTGGTGGAATTCATCAATCCTGAGATTCTGGAAACCTCCGGTGAACAGGACGGCAACGAAGGCTGCCTGTCCTTCCCAGGCGAATACGGCATGGTAAAACGTCCAAACTATGTGAAAATGCGTGCACAGGACCGCAACGGCAACTGGTTTGAGGTGGAGGGCGAAGAGCTCTTTGCTCGCGCAATGTGCCACGAAAATGACCATCTGGACGGTGTTGTGTTCAAAGAAAGAGCATATCGTATGCTGAATCCTGACGAATATTAACAGGGAGGAATTGTTTCATGCGTGTTGTATTCATGGGAACACCGGAATTTGCCGTACCGTCTCTGGAACAGCTGATCAAAGACGGTCACGAGGTTGTCGGTGTTTTTGCACAGCCGGACAAACCAAAGGGACGCGGCTATAAGCTGGCGGCACCTCCGGTAAAGGAAGCTGCGCTGGCTCACAATATCCCGGTGTATCAGCCGGTGAAAATGCGCGACGGCGAGGCGCTGGGTATTTTGAAGGAACTGGATCCGGAAGTGATCGTTGTTGTCGCTTACGGTAAGATTCTGCCGAAAGAAATTCTGGAACTGCCTGCAAAAGGCTGCATCAATGTTCATGGCTCCCTGCTGCCGAAATATCGCGGTGCAGGTCCAATTCAGTGGTCTGTTATCAATGGCGAGAAAGTGACCGGCGTAACCACCATGTACATGGGTGAGGGTCTGGATACCGGTGATATGATCCTGAAAGAAGAAACCGAGATCGGTGAAAACGAAACTTACGGTGAACTGCATGATCGTCTCTGTATTATTGGTGCTCACTGCCTCAGTGAGACCATGAAGCTGATCGAAGCAGGTACTGCACCACGAGAAGTGCAGAACGATGAAGAATCTTCCTATGCACCGATGCTCAACAAAGAAATCGCAAAAATCGATTTCAATAAATCTGCGGAAGAACTGCATCATTTGATTTGCGGTCTGTCTCCATGGCCGGTGGCTTACACTTATCTGGACGGCACTCTGCTGAAAATCCACCGCGCAGTAAAAGCAAGCGGCAAAGGCCAGCCGGGCGAACTGATCGACAAGAAGAAAATGATCGTTGCCTGCGGCGAAGGTGCTCTGGAGTTCACCGAAGTACAGCTGGCAGGTTCCAAACGTATGGGCGCCGGAGATTTCCTCCGAGGTAAACAGCTGCCTGTTGGCAAAATTCTGGGCGTAGAAAGCGCAGAATAGCTATTTATACAGGCAAAATTTGCGTACTATTCATAGTACATTCAAAAAGATGTCATATAATATAAGTATCGATTTGTAGAAAGGAACTTATATTATGCCTTATTTCTATGTGGATCGTTATTACTGGATCCTCATCATTCCAACCATGCTCTTCGCCTTCTGGGCGCAGAGCAGAGTGTCTTCCACCTTTAACAAATACAGTCGCGTTATGAGCCGAGGAGGCTATACGGCCGCGGAAATCTGCCGTCGGATCTTGGACAGCAATGGTTTGTATCATGTGCGTATTGAGCACATTTCCGGCAATCTGACGGACCATTTTGACCCATCGACAAATGTTGTGCGCCTGTCCGATACAGTGTACGGCAGCCGCTCAGTGGCATCCATCGGCGTGGCGGCTCACGAAGTGGGACATGCCGTTCAGTATGCGGTGGGTTATGTGCCCATTCGTGTGCGTGCAGCGATCATTCCGATCACCAATTTTGGTTCCAAGCTGTCCATGCCGCTGATTCTGCTGGGTTTCCTGTTCCAGTGGCAGCCCATCGTGAATCTGGGTATCATTCTGTTTTCTCTGATGACTCTGTTCCAGCTGGTGACCTTGCCGGTGGAACTGAATGCCAGCCGCCGCGCCCTAAAAACGTTGGAAGGAGACAGCATCCTCTATGGAGAGGAAGTCTCTCAGGCGAAGAGCGTACTGACAGCGGCAGCACTGACTTATGTTGCGGCGCTTCTGACCTCTGCGGCACAGCTGCTGCGACTGATTTTAATATACGGAAGACGAAATAATCGAGATTAATCTACTATTTGTAATCACTTGAGGAGAGTTTTATGGCAAAACTGGCACGTCAAACCGCAGTGGAGGCCTTGCTTCAGATCAATGAAGAGGGCGGCTACTCCAACGTGGTCTTTCACAATCTGGTGACCCGCAATGAGCTGTCACCGCAGGACACCGCTCTGTGCAGTGTTTTGGTTTACGGCGCATTGGAGCGTCGTCTGACGCTGGATCATATCATCGGCGCTTACTCCAAAACTCCTGTGCGTAAGCTGACTCCTGCTGTGCGCGAAATTCTGCGCATCAGTTTGTATCAGCTGCTGTATCTGGAGCATATTCCGGACTCTGCGGCAGTCAATGAGGGCGTGAAGCTGACCCGACTGATGAAAGTTTCCAGCGCATCCGGTTTTGTCAACGGGGTTCTTCGTTCCTTCCTGAGAGACGGAAAGAAAATCCCGCCGGTGAAACAAAAAGGCATTGCACAGCAGTGGCAGGTGGACTACTCCTGCCCTGCCGTGCTGATCGAACGTTTGCTGAAAAGCTGCAGCAAAGAGCAGGTTCAGGCGCTGCTGGAACATTCTCTGGGCAGACCAACTCTCTTTGCCAGAGTCAATACAACGAAAATTACGGTGGAGGACCTGCTGAAACGCCTTGCAGATGAGGGCGTGGAGGCTGCGGCGGAGGATTTGGAAGGCTGTATTCGCCTTGCAAACACTGCTTCTCTGGAGAAGCTGCCAAGCTTCCGCGAGGGTCTTTTCCACATTCAGGATAAATCTTCTCAGCTGTGTGCAAGATTGGTTTCCGTACAGCCGGGTATGCGTGTGCTGGACGTTTGTTCTGCTCCGGGCAGCAAATCCTTCAGCATTGCGGAATACATGAATAATGAGGGCGAGATCCTGTCCTGCGACATTTACGCGGAGAAAATTAAGAAAATCCGCGATGGTGCTGACAGACTGGGCTTGTCTATCATCAAAGCCATGGAAAATGACGCCATGGAATACAAAGCAGAGCTGGGTCAGTTTGACCGTGTCCTCTGCGACGTTCCTTGCTCCGGTTTGGGAATTATCGGCCGCAAACCGGAAATCAAATACAAAGATCCAAAGGAATTTGACGGTTTGCCGCCGATTCAGATGGATATTTTGGAAGCTTCGGCTAATTATGTGAAGGCGGGCGGCATCCTGACCTACTCTACCTGCACGGTCCTGCCGGAGGAAAACATCAACATCGTGACGGACTTCCTGAGCCGCCACAAAGACTTTGAAGCCTACGAACAGGCGGAACATACCAGCGGCTGGTACTCTGCACTGTTCCCGAATATGAAACATAGTGACGGATTCTTTATTGCAACCATGAGAAAGATCGGGTGAGTTTTTTGGATAGGAAAGATATCAAATCTCTGTTCCCACAGGAACTGGAAGCAGAACTGGCTGCCTTGGGTCAGCCGAAATTCCGTGCAAAACAGATCATTTCCTGGCTGCACGAGAAACGTGTCACTTCTTTCGATGAAATGACCAATATCCCGCAGTCACTGCGCGCAGTGCTGCAGGAGCATTATTACATAAATTCTCTGAAGATCGTTCGCCGTCTGGAGTCTAAGCTGGACGGTACGGTGAAATATCTTCTGGAGCTGAAAGACAAGAACTGCATTGAGGCAGTTTTGATGAAGTATAAGCATGGCAACTCCCTTTGCATTTCTACGCAGGTAGGCTGCCGCATGGGATGTAAGTTCTGTGCGTCCACACTGGCAGGTTTGGTGCGCTCTCTGGAGCCATCGGAAATGCTGGATGAGATCTACACCGCTGTTCGAGACAGCGGAGAGCGCGTCAGCAACGTGGTGCTCATGGGTATCGGCGAGCCGCTGGATAACTACGATAATGTCCTGCGTTTCTTGAGACTGCTGTCCATGCCGGAAGGCTATAATCTGAGTCTGCGTCATCTGTCTCTGTCCACCTGCGGCGTGGTGGATAAGATCGACAAGCTGGCAGAAGAGGATCTGGGCTTGACGCTGTCCATCTCTCTGCATGCGCCGAACGATGAGATTCGCAATCAGACCATGCCGATCAACAAGCGCTGGAATGTGGATGAACTGATGAAATCCTGCCACGCTTACTTTGCGAAAACCGGTCGCCGCATTTCCTTTGAGTATGCGCTGATCGATGGAGTCAACGACGAACCGCAGCATGCCAAGGAGCTGGCAAGCCGTCTGAAAGGTATGCCTGCCCATGTGAACCTGATCCCGGTCAATCCGGTGGAGGAACGCGGATTCAAACGCGGTACTCGTCAGAAAATTGAAGGCTTCCAGCACCAACTGCAGAAACTGGGCGTCAATGCGACGATCCGCCGAGAGTTGGGTGCTGATATCAACGCAGCCTGCGGACAGCTGCGCCGTGAATATATGTTGGAAGAGGAGGAAGAACAGTGTTAAAGATCATTGGGGAAACCAACCCCGGAAGAGTACGCTCGATGAATCAGGATGTGTTTGCATATCAGACCATCGGGGATAACTGCGGCTTTGCTATCGTTTGCGATGGCATGGGCGGCGCAAGAGCCGGCGATGTTGCCAGCAAAACCACCTGCGATATGGTTGCTTCCTTCTTCAATCGTGACCTTCGTCCGGATATGAGCGACGGCGCCATCAAAGCGGTTATGTTCTCTGCCATCAGCGCGGCAAATGCGAAAGTCTACTCTATGGCAAGAGAAAATTGGGAGTACAGCGGCATGGGCACCACCATGGTAGCTGCTGTTGTAATGAACAACGATCTTCATATCATCAGTATTGGCGACAGTCGCCTGTACGTGGTGGATAAACACAATGCGATGCAGGTGACCCGCGATCATACGGTCACCCAGCACATGGTCGAGATGGGCGAATTGACCCCGGAACAGGCACTGACCCACGATCGTCGTCATCAGCTGACCCGCGCAGTCGGCGTCGGTGATACGCTGGATATTGACTATCAGATGGTTGAGCTGAAACCGGAGCATCGCATTTTGCTTTGTAGCGATGGTCTGAGCAACTATGCGTCTGTGGATGTGCTGCCGAAGCTGGTGAAAAAAGCAGTTCGTGACAGCAACACCAAGCATCTCATCGACTATGCCAACAATCGCGGCGGCTCGGATAACATTACAGCAGTTCTGCTGTACCGAGCATAAAACCCATCCACTGGAGGTACAAAAATGGACAAATACATCGGCAAAAAGCTGGAAGGACGCTATGAGATCAGGGAACTGGTCGGCGTCGGCGGTATGGCCAATGTTTATAAAGGCTACGATGTGGTAGAAGACCGCACCGTGGCGATCAAGATCCTGCGGGATGAGTTTTTGGATAACGAGGAATTTCTCCACCGCTTCCGCAACGAGTTTCGTGCGATCTCTCTGCTGAATCATCCGAACATCGTTCAGGTATATGATGTCAGCTTTACCAATCGAATTCAGTGTATCGTCATGGAATACATCGACGGTATCTCTCTGAAAGAATATATTGAACAGGAAAAAGTGATCCGCTGGAAAGAAGCGGTACATTTTACGATTCAGATTCTGCGCGGTCTGCAGCATGCCCATGACAGAGGCATCGTGCACCGCGATATCAAACCACAGAATATTATGCTGCTGGAGGATGGCACCATCAAAATCACCGACTTCGGTATTGCCCGTTTCTCCCGCAGTTCCACCAATACCATCACCACAAAAGCCATCGGCTCCGTGCATTACATCAGCCCGGAACAGGCCAGCGGCGGCAATACCGATGCCCGCGCCGACCTGTACTCCATCGGTGTTCTGCTCTTTGAAATGCTGACCGGTAAGCTGCCGTTTGAGGCGGATTCTCCGGTTTCTGTGGCGATTCTGCAGATCCAGTCTGCACCAATGCTGCCGACTTCCATCAATCCTTCCATTCCAAAAGGTCTGGAAGAGATCATCATGAAAGCCATGCAGAAAGATGTCAGCAAGCGCTATCAGTCTGCGGCAGAGATGCTGCGTGATATCGACAGCTTCAAAAAAGATCCGTCCATCGTCTTTGAATATCGCTATCTGGAAACAGAGAGCGTGGAGGAGCGGATCCAGAAGGAATTCAACAAGCAGGGAGCTGAGGAAGTGAAACGTAAAAAATCAGTTCAGAACGATGAGGAAGAATATGAAAGAAAGCCGCTGCCGCTGGTACCGGTCATGTTTGGTATTTCTATGGCTTTCCTCATTGCCTGCAGCGTGTTCGTTGTCATGCTCTTTGTGAAGAACAAACCTTTTGAAGTCAAAGAGGACGTTGTTGTTCCCGATTTGCTGGGCATGGAATACGAAAAGATCGAAAAGAAAGATTTGTATTCTGAAGATTTCAATATTATTCTGGAATCCAGTGATTACAACTCTGACTACGAGGAGGGTGAAATCTATCACCAGACTCCGGGCGCCAATACTGTCTTGAAAAAAGGCGGCACCATTCGAATCAAAGTCAGCATGGGTCAGAATATTATCGTGGTCAAGGACTATACCAACCGCGACTCCTCCGATGTATTCCGTGAGCTGAATAAGGAAGGCATCCAGTACGAGGAAATGACCGCATTTTCCAATGATATTCCGGCGGGCAACGTCATCCGAACCGAGCCGGCTGCGTCTGAGGAATTCTCTACCGACGAAATTATGATGGTCTATGTCAGCCAGGGCCCACAGGAGAACAAAATCTCCGTGCCTCCGCTGGAAGGTCTGGATTTGAATACCGCGAAATCTCTTCTGATGAGTTACCGCCTGCGTATTGCCGACATCAGAGAAGTTGATCCGGAGGATTATGAAGACAAGGCTCCGGGCACCATCGTAAAACAGAGCCCGGAAGAGGGTACTATGGTTACGCCGGGCACATCGGTGGATGTTATGGTCGTTGCCGGTGAAAATGAGCCAAGCAGCATGCGTATCCGCATTCCTGTTGAAAGCGACATTGACGAAAAAGTTTATATTGAGGCATACATCGGTGAAGATGAGATCGCAAGCAAACGCATCGTTCCGGAAGATACCAGCAGCTGGTCCTTCCGAGTAGAAGGCAACGGCCGCGTGATCATGGAAGTTTATATTGACCGCGAGCTGTACCGCGTTTACGGCATTGATTTCATCGATGAGAAACTTTACGATATCACCGATGACCCAAGCTCCTTCGAGATCACATCCGGTATTCAGAGCGGTGTGCATGTATCCGGTACGGAACTGTCTGAAGGCTTGGAAGACATCGGAAAAGAGGAAGGATCCGAAGATGCTCCTTCCGAAAGCGAAGAATAGAAGGTTGAAACAACTTGGAACAAATCAAAGGACGTATTATTAAATCCTTGGGTGGATTCTATTACCTGAAATGTGAAGACGGCCGCGAGCTGGAATGTCGTGCCCGCGGCGCCTTCCGCAACAAAAATATCAAACCTTGCGTCGGTGACTGGGCTTTGGCCGAGCTCACCGGCGACGGTACCGGCTATGTGCAGGAGATTTTGCCGCGCAGCAATTCTCTGGTGCGTCCGCCGCTGGCCAATCTGGATCAGCTGGTGTTGGTGGTCTCCATTGCCGACCCTGCGCCAAATGCGCTGGTTCTGGATAAACTGATCGCCATTGCGGAATATCAGAAAATCCAGCCGGTCGTAGTCGTGACCAAAGCCGACCTGAAAGAACCGGACGACTTTGCGGAGATTTATCGTAAAGCCGGTTTCCCTGTGGCAGTGGTCTGCAGCCTCAACGGTGAGGGCGTAGAAGGTGTCAAAGAGCTGCTGAAGGGCAAGTTCTCCGCCTTTTGCGGAAACTCCGGCGCAGGAAAATCCAGTCTGTTAAATGCGCTGGATCAGCGCTTTGCCATTGACACCGGCGATATCAGCCAGAAACTGGGCCGCGGTCGTCATACGACCCGCCATGTGGAGATCTACGAGCTGGATAACGGCGCACTGGTTGCAGATACGCCGGGCTTCTCTGCGGTGGATCTGGAGAAATTCCAGGTCATTCTCAAAGAGGAGCTGCAGCACTGCTTCCGAGAGTTTGAGCCGTATATCAACGATTGCCAGTTCACCGGCTGCTCTCACACCAAAGAGAAAGGCTGTGCCGTTCTGGAAGCGATGCGCAACGGTGAGATCGACAAGAGCCGCCATGATAGCTATTTGGCTCTCTATGAACAGGCAAAACAAATCAAGGTTTGGGAGCTGAAATAATGCGTTGTGTCATCATTGGAGGCGGTGAGATCAAGAATCTCACCTATGCTCGCAGTTTGATTGATGAAGACGACTATGTGATCGCCGCCGACCGCGGCTATGCCCGCTGTCAGCAGATGAACATCAAACCGAGTCTTCTGCTGGGGGATTTTGATTCCTATGAGGGCGAGATCGCGGTTGATTGTCCTGTCATGGAATACCCCATCGAAAAAGACGATACGGATACCATGCTTGCCATCAAAGTGGCTTTGGAAAAAGGTTTTGACGAACTGCTGCTGCTGGGAATGTGCGGTGGCCGTCTGGATCACACCCTTGCTAACATTCAGTCCATCGTTTATGCTGTGACCCACGGTGCAAAAGCTGTCATCGCAGACGAAGACCTGTACATTACTGCTTTGTGTGGGGGACAGAGCATCACTGTTCCGAACAGAGAAGACTTCGTTCTGTCAGTCTTTTCCCACACCAATACCTGCAAAGGGGTATGCCTGGAAGACCTGTATTACCCGCTGAATGATGGAGAACTGACAAATACTTTTCCGCTGGGTGCGAGCAATCACTTTCTGTCGGGGAAAGATGCGAAAATCTCGCTCCAAGAGGGTATCGCGGTGATAATCAGCACTCGAGAACAGTAATTTTGTCACCAAAACGGCAAACTCCCGTATAATGTAGTATGAAATATCGGGAGGGATCGCAATGAAGATCGTTGTGCTGAAAAGTCCAAAAGTGCTGTCGGGAATTTTACGGCTGATTTTCAAAATCAAAAAAGAGGAAACTGTTTCCTGAAAAATAGGCGCCGCCCGCTGTCAAACAGAATCGGCGGCGTCTTTTTCTATTGTTTGTGAAGAAAGAGTATGTTATGATTAGGAGGTAACGAGATGCTATTGGAATTCAAAACCATGACAGATGAGGAAATTGATCGTCTTGTTCGCGATATTTATCCGGAGGGCTGTGTCATCAACGCAAAGTGGCGTTATCCGGACAGAGAAGACCTGAGCGATGCTATCGAGGAAGAAGCAAAATATTTTGCAAAATTCCTGAAAGAGAGCTTCTTCACAAAAGAGAACAACAGCTACTATGTTCTCGATGTGGAGGGCGAATGGGTCAGTGCGCTGCGCCTGACGAAGCTGGACGGCTTCTACTATCTGGAGGCGCTGGAAACTCCGCCGAAACAGCGCAAGATGGGCTACGGTGCACGAGTGCTGAAAGAAACCATCGAATTTCTCGGTAAGCGTGGGCCTGTAGTCATTCGGGATAATGTGAAGAAGGATAATCTGGCCTCTCTGGCAACCCACCGCAAATGCGGCTTCCGTATTGAGCGGGAGGAAGCGGTGAATCAACTGAGCGGCGAGGTAAAGTCGGATTGTTATGGCCTGATATATGTGAGCAATGAGGAGAAATAATGATGTTGTTGGTATTCGAAACAATGAATGACATGCAGCTACAGCAGTTGATGAAGCTTTACGAAGACGGAAACCGTATCAATGTTCCCCTTGCTTTTCCAGACTGTACCGATACGGAAGAAGGTCTCAGAAAAATTGAAGAGGGATTTACACAATGGCTGCGGGACGATTTCTTTCCGAAAGAAGAAAATACCTATTACGTATTAGAAGAAGAGGGGCAGTGGGTTTCCACTTTTCGCTTAACAAAAATTGATGATTTCTATTTCCTCGAAGCTTTGCATACTCCTGTTGCACTGAGAAGAAGAGGCTATGCGAAAAAGCTTATGAATGAAGTGATTCAATATCTGAAACAACGAGGTTCTGTTATTCTTCGCGACAATGTGAGAAAAGACAATGAGGCATCGCTGGCTGTTCATCGTCAATGTGGTTTTACAATTGAACAAGAAGATGGCATTGATTATCTGGATGGACAGACGTATCCTAAGTGTTACGGCCTGATTTACGAAGAAAAGTAATTACAAATTTAAATAAAACTGATACATATTACAAGGAGTAAAATTATGAACTGGACAGAAGTTAAAATTTACACCACCACCGAGGGTATCGAACCGTTGACCGCCGGCCTGATGAATGTTGGCATCAAAGGTTTCATTGTGGAAGATGCTGCCGATTTTGAGCAGTTCCTCAAGGATACTACCCCTCACTGGGATTACATCGACGAAGAGCTGATGGCTCAGATGAATGACTGCGAGACCAATGTGAAACTGTACGTTGCAGATAACGCACAGGGCATGGAAGAACTGGCTGCAGTTCGTTCTCTGCTGGCTCAGCTGAAAGCGCAGGATGAAAACGGCGAATACGGTCGCCTGACTCTGGAAACTGACAGCGTGGACGAGGAAGACTGGTCTACCGCTTGGCAGAAATACTACCATACCGTAAAAATCGGTGAGAAACTGGTGGTTCGTCCGGCTTGGGAAGAATACGAAGCCAAAGAGGGTGAGGTTGTTCTGACTCTGAACCCGGGTATGGCTTTCGGTACCGGTACCCACCATACCACCAGCCTTTGCATGGAACTGCTGGAAAAATATCTGACTGCGGAAGACACTGTTCTGGACGTAGGCTGCGGCAGTGGTATTCTGGCGATCACTGCGGCTTTGCTGGGTGCAAAAGATATCATCGGCTGTGATATCGACGAAGTGGCTGTTAAAGTTGCCGGCGAAAATGCTGCACTGAATGGTGTGGATGACCGCATTGCTTTCCATAAAGGTGACCTGACCTCTCAGGTGGAAGGCAGCTTCCGTGTCATCGTTGCAAATATTGTTGCGGATATCATCATCCGTCTTTGTGATGACGTGAAAAAATACATGACTCCGGACGGCATCTTTATTGCATCCGGTATCATTGATGAGCGCCGTGACGATGTGGTTGCTGCGATGGACGCACAGGGCATCGAGGTTATCGAAGAGCGTGCACAGGGCGGCTGGGTTGCTCTGGCCTGCAAAGCAAGAGGATAAGCCATGCCTCGATTTTTTACCGAAACAATCAATGAAAGCAAAGGCATCATCAGCGGTGATGATGCGAAACATATCGCAAAGGTTCTGCGCATGCATGCGGGCGAAAAGCTGGTAGCCTGCGACTGTCAGGGCTATGATTATGATTGTGTTATTGAAAACCTCAGCGACAAGGAAGTGGAGCTGTCTGTGGAGAGAAAATATTCTTCCGAGACAGAACCAAGTGTCAGCGTGACTCTGTATCAAGCTATGCCGAAGTCTGATAAGATGGAGCTGATCATTCAGAAGGCTGTGGAGCTTGGTGTGTCTGCCATTGTTCCGGTGCAGACTAAGCGCTGCGTGTCCCGCCCGGACGCCAAATCCATGGCAAAGAAGCTGGAGCGTTACAACCGTATCGCATTGGAAGCGGCAAAACAGTGCGGACGCGGACGTATCCCGCAGGTTCTGCCGATGCTGGACTTTGCCGATGCGATCAAAGCCATGAAAGAGGATCAGCGCGCCTGCCTGTTCTATGAAAACAGTACCAGTTCCTTCCGTAAGGAGCTGGAGCAGGGTGTAAACTCTGTTTCCATCATGGTAGGAGCAGAGGGTGGCTTCGAAGAAGAAGAGGTTCAGAAGGCTCTGGACTTGGGTATCGCAAGCCTGTCTCTGGGTAAACGTATCCTTCGCTGTGAAACGGCACCTCTGGCGGCATTGTCTATCATTATGTACGAAACCGGAAATATGTAGGAGGAAGAAACATGAATGGAAACTTGATCGCGACCTTGCTGGTTCTGCTCCTTTGTGCCGGAGCAACGATGGCAGGTGTTATGCTCAGCGATGAGCCGTCGGACCCATCCGTAATTACCAACACACCAAATCAGGTGGAGGAAATCGTCGATGAAGAAACTCCTTCCGAGGAGGAAGAAGAACCGACTGAAGAGATTCCGGAAGAAGATCCGACCGATACATGGGAGCTGCTTCTGGCTAATCCAAGCAACCCGCTGCCGGATGATTTTGAAGTAGAGACTGCTCCGGTTCAGGGCGATTTCGTCATGGACGAGCGAATTGCTGATGTTATGAAAGAAATGATCGCTGATGCCAAAGAGGAGGGTGTGGATCTGATGATCTGCTCCGCATACCGCAGCATCGAGCGTCAGCAGGAATTGTTTGATGCTGAGGTTGCCGTTCAGATGAATAACGGAAAATCCAAGGAGGAAGCAGAGAAAATCACTGCTACCATGATTGCGATTCCGGGCACCAGCGAGCATCATACCGGTCTTGCGGCCGATATCGTTACCCCAACACATCAAACTCTGGATCCAGAGTTTGCCGACACAGATGCCGGCAAATGGCTCCAAGAGAACGCCGCTGAATACGGCTTTATCCTGCGCTATCCGGAAGATAAGCAGGACATCACTGAGATCATCTATGAATCCTGGCATTACCGTTATGTTGGCGTAGATCATGCCATTGCCATCAAAGAAAACGGTCTTTGTCTGGAGGAATATCTGGAAATTTTGAAAGAGGGAGGTCTGGAGAAGGATGGAGAATAGTAAACTGGATCGTATCAATGAACTGGCACGCAAATCCCGCACTCCGGAAGGTCTGACCGACGCCGAAAAAGAAGAGCAGGCAATCCTGCGTAAGGAGTATATTGCTCTGTTCCGCGGCAACATGGAAGCTCAGCTGCAGAATCTGGTCATTGTCAATCCGGACGGCAGCAAACGTCAGGTTACAAAGAAAAACTAAAAAAAGCCATCCAACGATCTTCCGTTGGATGGCTTTTTATCTGTGCTTACAGTCGATGAAAGGAAAAATAAAAAGCCACGGTAAAACCGTGGCTTCGTTATTTGTAGATTATTCTTCTACAGGAGCGCCAACTGGGCAAACGCCAGCGCAAGCGCCGCAAGAGATGCATTTGTCGATGTCGATAACGTATTTGTCAGCACCGGCAGAGATAGCGCCTACTGGGCATTCAGCTTCGCAAGCACCGCAGGAAATGCAATCAGATTTAATTTTGTATGCCATAATCAGTACCTCCATAGTTTTTAATGTTTTGGGTTACCTATATTGTAGCATAATCACGAAAAAAGTCAAGTGTAAATTCAAGGTAGTTGTTAAATTACACAAAGCTAACTTTCCAGAGATTTCAGCGCCTCTTCTTCCTTGGAATTTCTGTCTTCACGGGAACGATGACCGTCTTTCAACAGCTTGACAGCTTTGCGGTCAAAGATCATTGGAGCGCCGTCAGATGCTTTATCTAAGCGCACTTTTACCAAACCGGTCAGCAGGCTGACTTCGACAACAGTGCCTTTGCCTTCACTGGTGGAAACATATGCTCCCACACGAGGAGTGATGCGCAGCAGGTCTTCGTATGCGTTCTGTTCGTATTTCAGACAGCACATCAATCTGCCGCAGGTGCCGGAAATTTTGGTTGGATTCAGGGAGAGACCCTGTTCCTTCGCCATTTTGATGGATACCGGCTGGAATTCACCCAGGAAGGAGGAGCAGCAGAATGGTCTGCCGCAGATACCGAGACCGCCCAGCATTTTTGCTTCGTCACGTACACCAATCTGGCGCAGTTCGATGCGGGTCTTGAATACGGAAGCCAGATCTTTTACCAGCTCACGGAAGTCTACGCGACCTTCCGCAGTGAAGTAGAAGAGGATTTTGTTGTTATCAAAAGTATATTCTACATCCACCAGTTTCATGTCAAGTTTGTGCTTGGCAATTTTCTCGCTGCAGAGCTTGAAGGCTTTTTTCTCTTTCTCTGCATTTTCTGCGATGCGGCGTTTGTCCTCCGCGGTCGCAATGCGGATCACCGGTTTCAGTGGTTTTACGACATCATCGTCGTCAACCATGCGGTTGGCGATTGCAATTTCGCCGCATTCAATACCGCGAGCTGTTTCTACGATGACATGTTCACCAATGAACATTTTTTCGCCGTTAGGGTCAAAATAATATATTTTTCCGACTTTCTTAAATCGTACGCCAATTACTTCGGTCATTCTTGTATTACCGCCATTTCTCCGATGACTGTGGGAATTGCCTGATCGGCTGCCGTCATCGGGAGCAGAAGATCAGCTGTGCAGCTGCTGTTGAACAGCGGAGCACAGATGGGCCGCAGCAAGGGAAACGGCTACATTTTGTAGCGCCTCACCGGACACTGTATCTATTATATCAAGAATCCGCATGGTCTGCAACGCAGAGATGCGATGCAGAAGCTTATCCGGCAGGAATTTTTTATCGGTAGCGCCATGTTTTTGCCGCACGACCTGAACAAAAATTTGCCGCAGCTCCTCAAGAAGCAGCAGGAAGTCTTCTTTCTTACGGTTGTAGCGATTCAAAAGACAGAGCAGGTCGAATTCGCTGCCGCCGCAAATCAGCTGTGCAGCCTCTTGCGCATCACTGTGGATGGAAGATAAACGCTCATCCTGCATGATGGTCAGGGCGCGGCCGATGTTACCACCGCACTGTTTCGCCATGCGCAGACAGGTTTCTTCGTCTGCCTCGGGGTTGCGTTCCTGCAGGGCTTGGGCGCAGAGCTCCTCCGAGCAGGGAGAAAGCGTCAGCGTCACAACACGGGATAAAATCGTCGGCAGAATGCGGGCGCGGCTCTGGCAGGTCAGAATAAAAAGTACATGAGCCGGAGGTTCTTCGATAATTTTCAAAAGTGTGTTCTGCGCCTGTTCACTCATTTCGTGGATGTTGCGCAGAATATAAATTTTCTTGTCGCCGTCATTGGGCAGAACATAGCAGGATACGATCAGATCCCGCAGCGCGCTGACGGCATAAGGCTTCTCCGGAGAGTCCGGGGAGACCACAAGGACATCGGGGTGAGTGTCCTGTAAAATCAGGCGGCAGTTTCTGCACTGGCCGCAGGGCTTCTGTTCGCTCTGACAGAGCATGGCACAGGCAGCCAAACGAGCAAAGTGTGTTTTGCCGCAGCCGGCTTCTCCTTCCAAAAGGAGAGCATGAGGCAAACGCCCGTCAGTTATAAAATTGACGAGCGTTTGTTTGGCTTTTTCATTTGAGTAAAATTGCTTCAGGATCTCCATGAGTCCGATGCAGGATTACAGTTTTTCGAAACGGGTTACGTCGGTTACGAAGATGGTAGCGCCGCCGATGGTAACTTCAACAGGATAAGTAGTGTACATACCTACGCCGTAAGAAGCGGAAGATGGAACCATCTGTTTTCTCTTTTTGGAATGTTCGCCGATAATTTTGATACATTCATCAACTTTCTCGTCTTCGGTACCGATAATGAAAGTGGTGTTACCGGAAAGCAGGAAACCACCGGTGGTAGCCAGTTTGGTGATAGAGAAGCGAGCTTTGGTCAGCGCGGTAGATACTTTCTGGCTGTCATCATTGGATACGATTGCAAAAATAAGTTTCATAAATTTTCCTCCCTCGTTTAGCGGAACTCACACTCCGCTTAAAACCGTCTCCGCTCTCAAAACGGAGCGGCCGAAGAAAAAAGATTTTTCTTCTTTATAACATTGTACCACAGCTATCAAAAGAATGCCATAGTTTTTTTGAATCTTTATATAATTTTACCAGAATTCTAAGGCGAAAGCACAAATTAGTCGCAGAAATTTTGGTCGTTCAGCAAAGAATAGTTACGTAAAATTGTTTTCCTGCCACGATAATTGTAGGGGCGGCTGTCGAAATGCTCCAGGATCAGCGGCTCATCCATGACAGGCAGCACGGAGTCAAGGAATTCCGGAATTGGCGTCAGCTGAGGATTTCGGTTCATAGGGCAAACGTCGTTACAGATATCGCAGCCCCAAATCAATCCTCCGGCACGGATCTGTTCTTTCTCAAAATCAGAGAGTTCCCCTTTTTTCTGCGTAATATGCGAGCGGCAGAGAGAAAGCTCCACAGAGCCGTTTTCCTGCAGGGCGCCCTGCGGGCAGGCTTTGCGGCAGGCACCGCAGTGCAGACAGCGTTCGCCGACGGGCACATCGGGTTCGATGAGCAGATCGGTGACAATTTCTCCGAGGAAGAGATAGGAACCGTAAGTTGGGTGGATTAGCAGACCGTTGTCGCCAATGACGCCTAAACCTGCGGCTTGTCCGCAGGCAACCTCACGCAACGGAGAATTGTCCACAAAGGCTTCAAATTGTTGCTGCGGAAAAGCTTCTTTCAGAAGAGTACAAAGTTTTTTCAGATATTCTCCGGCAACCAAATGGTAATCCGGTATCATGGCGTAGCGGGAGATGTTCCGCTGGGGGTGCTCACCGGTGTAATAGGGGAAGGTCAGCACAATGACACTGCGCGCATCCTGTGGAATGCGGCTGAGTGCTCGGCAATTCAGATACGGCTGTGCAGTCCCGATGGAACAGAAGCCAAAAGGAGCAGGGAAATTCTCACGAAGCAGCTGAGAAATTTTCAGTTTGTCCACAGGATTCACCTCGTTTCGTGGAAAATTATAATTCCTTGATAAAACAAACGATGCGGTTGGCTTCACAGAAGCCGCACTTCAGATGGAAGATCAGACTGGCATTGTTGGAGATCTCGCAGTCGCTGGCAAACTGGAAGCAGTTTTGTTCCCGTGCCCAGTTCTCGCAAGCGTTCAGCAGCTGTGTCGCAAAGCCACGGCTGCGGTAAGCTTCCATAACATAGATGCCTTCCAAATAGCCACAGGGGGAGTGGTCAGCACCTTCCACATAATCGTGGCGCAAAGCGGCCTGAGCAAAACCAACTGCAGCTCCGTCCTCTACGGCGAGAAAGATCGCAGAATCGGTGTCGTTGAGAAAACCTTCCATCTCTTCTTCCATTTCAAGCAGTGTATGATGCGGCCAAAGCAGACAGGCCAACCAAGCCACAGCACGAACATCGTCAACGGTTGCGCGGCGGATTTCCATGTTTATCGTCCTTTCTTACTTTTGTTTCAGCCAACGTTCCAAATCAGTAAGTTTGCCGTGGTAGAGCAGGGAGTTGCCGCTTGGCGTCTGACCGATCTGCTCTGCGCCCATGGCTTTCAAAATTGCAGAAGAGTGGGTGTTTTCTTTGTGGATATAAGCCTGATAACTGTCGATGTTGTCAGGCAGCTGAGGGAGCAGCCAGTTCAGCAGCGGGCGGTAAATAAGCCCTTTGCCCTGATAATTTTTCAGACTTTCGATCTCATCAAACCAAAGAATATTGTTCTCCAGGCGATACTGGAAGTAGCCGGCGATGCGGTCGCTGTCTTCATCGATAAACAGAATCGTTTTTCTTTCGCCGGATTCGATGACAGTACGGTTATAGTCAGACCAGACAGCAAAATCTTCTTCATAGCTGCAGCCGCTGGGGGCGATTTCATTCATGTTGCCCCAGAGAATGGCGAATAAGTCGTCAGCATACAGATCAAAATCTGCACTGCGGAGCGGGACAAAGCTCAGCATAGGATCACCTCTCTTTTCATCTGTTCCCATTGTACCATAAAGAGCGGAAAATGAAAAAGAAATTTTTGTTAAGACCTACAAAAATCGTTCTTTTATGCTATAATGATTTTATACGGGCTGTTCAGTGAGCAGTTCTGGTTTTTGAATTGAAATTCTAACATAAATTCAGGAGGTTTCTATGAATATTAGTATGTTTGATATTCTTGGTCCGGTCATGATCGGTCCATCCAGCTCCCATACTGCCGGCGCACAGCGCATCGGCAAAGCGATGTACATGATTTGCGGCAAAGAAGAAGTGAAAAAAGTAACCTTCCATCTTCATGGCTCCTTCAGCCATACTCTCAGCGGCCACGGTACTGACCGTGCGCTGGTAGCAGGTCTGATGGGCATGGATGCCAGCGATGCCCGCATCCGCAATTCTCTGGAGATCGCAAGAGAAAAAGGCATGGAGATCACCTTCATTCCTGATGATCTGGGTGATGTTCATCCAAACACCGTTAAGGTTCTGGTTGTAACCAAATCCGGCAAAGAATTCTCCATGATCGGTTCTTCTGTTGGCGGCGGCGAAGTAGAGATCGTTGAGATCAACGGCACCAAAGCAAAATCTTCCGGTAAATATCCATCCATCATTGTTACTCATATTGACCGTCTGGGCGTTATCAGCAAGATTTCTTCCATTCTGGCTCACAATGAAGTGAACATCGTTACTATGAGCAACTCCCGTGAGAAAAAAGCGGGTATGGCTACCACTATGGTGGAAACCGACCATGCGATTCCGCTCAGCGTAAAAGAAGAGCTGGAAGAACTGGATTACATCAAACAGGTCGTTCTCGTTGAGAAATTCGCTTAATCAGCAGGAAGGGGAATCCGTATGTATCATAACGCAAAAGAACTGTTGGCACTCATCGGCGATTCCGGCAAATCCATTGCTGATATCGTCATTGAAAACGAAATGGAGATCTCTGAGATGAGCCGAGAGGCTATCATGGATGAGCTTCAGCGTCGTTACGACATTATGTATAAAGCCTGCCACGATGGTCTGGAAACCGCAGTGACTTCCATCAGTGGTCTGACCGGTGGTACCGGTAAACAGATGTGGGACTTCATCAAATCCGGTAAAGGTATTCAGGATCTGACTACTCAGAAAGGTATCGCTTACGCTCTGTCCTGCTCTGAAGTCAATGCTTCCATGGGTCTGATCGTGGCTGCTCCTACCGCAGGTGCCTGCGGTATCCTGCCGGGTACTCTCATCTGTGTGGCTGAAAAACTGAACTCCGAAAAAGAAGATATTCTGAAAGCTCTGGCTACCGCAGCAGGCGTTGGTCAGATCATCACCAAAAACGCAACCGTTTCCGGTGCGGAAGGCGGCTGCCAGGCAGAATGCGGTGCAGCAGCTTCCATGGCTGCGGCAGCTATCACTCAGCTCTGCGGTGGTTCTCCGGAACAGTGCTTCGAGGCAGCTGCAATTGCTATGAAGAACGTCATGGGTCTGGTTTGCGACCCGGTAGCAGGTCTGGTAGAAATGCCATGCACCAAACGTAATGCTTCCGGTGTTACCAATGCCATTCTCTGCTGCGATCTGGCGATGGCAGGTATCACCAGCCACATTCCATTTGACGAAGTGGTTGACGCAATGTTCCGCGTTGGTAAAGCTCTGCCGAGCACCCTGCGTGAAACCGCACTGGGCGGCATCGCTGTTACCCCAACCGGTATCGCACTGAAAGAGAAGATCTTCGGCGGCGGTGGCTGCAGCGGTAACTGCGCATCCTGCGGCGCGTGCAAATAAGTAACTCAAAAGCCCAATCGAAAGGTTGGGCTTTTTTCATCACAGAACGAAAGGAATCTTAGCTTGAGAGAGATTCATTATCCCATTACGGCGGAGGAGGCAGGTCTTGCCATCGAGCCGTTTCTGAAGAAAAAACACGGGTATTCCACCCGAACGATTAAAAAATTAAAGCACTATCCGGAGGGTATCCGTCTGAATGGCGTTCATGCGAGAACCATTGACCTGTTGAGCGAGGGCGACGATTTATGTATCACCTTCCTGGATGGTGACAGTAATCTGGACAATTATATTCGCTACGACAGCGATGTGGAGATCTGCTACGAGGATGACGATGTCATGGTCTATAATAAGCCTCCGTTCATGCCCTGCCATCAGTCCATCGGTCATTCGGCAGACACTCTGGCCAATGTGTTTGCGGCACACTGCGATAAACTGGGGCAGATGCTGATGTATCGTCCGCTGAATCGCTTGGACAGAGACACGACAGGTGCGGTTCTTATTGGAAAGACCCGTTTTTCTGCTGCGGCCATCGGCGGTGGCTTCCATAAGGTGTATCGTGCTATTGTTTGCGGTGTTCCTGAACCGCGAGAGGGCCGCATCGACCTGCCTATCCGCAGAGAAAAGGAAGAAGAAATGCGCCGTATCGTTGCAGAGGACGGTCAGCGGGCAGTGACTAATTATAAAGTGATTTCTGACAACGGTGCGTATAGTTTGGTAGATTTTACGCTGGAAACCGGCCGTACTCATCAGATCCGTGTACATATGTCTCATATCGGTTATCCACTGATCGGTGATGTGATGTACGGTCAGCCTTCGGAAAAAATCAACCGCCAGGCACTGCACTGTGCCAAGGTCGGTTTTGAGCATCCGGTGACCCATGAAGCTGTGGAGGTACACTGTCCTTTGCCGGATGACATGAAAAAACTATGTGTTGAATTCGGATTAAAGGAATAAACTGGATATTTTCAATAAGGAAAAATAAGGACATTAAGCTGCTGAATAAGATTCAAGAATAGCAAAAAAATGTTTTGTGCATTTTTTGGTTAAAACTATAAAAAATCGATAAAGTTCTGTATTTTCCTCCAAAAAATGTTGTTGCATTTGGAATATGTGGTATAATTAGGATAGGCATTCCGTATAAAATAACCAAGGGAATGACCGTAGAGTATTTCCCATTGTATTTCAATTCAGGAGGAAGAAATCATGAAAAAAGTATTGGCCATGTTATTGGCCGCAGCAACTATGCTGTCCTTGACTGCCTGCGGTAAAAAAGCGGATGAACAGTTCACTGTAGAAAGCGGTAAACTGATCATGTCCACAGAGGCAGGCTTCGCTCCATACGAATATGTAGAAGATGGTAAGATCGTAGGCGTTGACGTTGATATCGCGCAGGAGATCGCAGATCAACTGGGTCTGGAACTGGTCATTGTGGATATGGACTTTGACAAAGCCATCCTTGCACCGCACGAAGGCACTGCTGACTTTGCAGCTGCAGGTATTGCAGTGACCGAATCCCGTAAAGATGCTGTCAGCTTCTCTGTTGAGTATCTGCAGACCGCACAGGTTGTTGTTTGCAAAGCAGGTGATGCTTCTGTCACTGACGAAACTTCCATGCTGAGCAAAACCATCGGTGTACAGAGCGGCTCCACTGCGGAACTGAACTATGCAGAAAAGGCAGCGGAGTGCAAAGCCTTCCTGAAATATCAGGAAGCTGCCGATGCGCTGAAAGCCGGTGAGATCGACTGCATCGTAATGGATAACAAAGCAGCACAGATGCTGATCGTTGACAATGCAGAACTGGCTGTTTGTCCATTTAATCTGTATGAAGACAGTGTGGCGTTCGCCGTAGAGATCGACAACAAAGCTCTGCTGGAGAAGATCAATCCAATCATGCAGGAATTGATCGACAGCGGAAAAGTAGAAGAATTTGTTGAGAAACACATGGCAAATTCTCTGTAATCCATGAAGAAGAAAAGCCTCTGCCGCTATGGCGGCAGAGGCTTTTTTATGTTATACTGGAGAAAATTTGATGCTTTGTGCCGGAAAGGCTGGGGAATATGAAAATACTTTTCTTGGGAGATGTGATCGGTGAGGCTGGCTGCCGCGTGCTGCAGAAAGCTCTGCCCGATTTGAAACGAAAATATAAAGCGGACGTTTGTATTGTGAATGGTGAAAATTCTGCAGAAGGAAACGGCATTACACCGGACAGCGCGGATATGCTGTTTTCTGCCGGGGCAGATGTGATCACAACTGGCAACCATGTTCTGCGCCGGCGTGAGGTGTATGATTTACTGGATCGTCAGACCGGCGTGATTCGCCCGATCAACTACCATCACAGCGCACCGGGCGTTGGCGTGTATATGGTGGACTTGCTGCGCTGGCAGCTTTGCGTTATCAACGTGCAGGGTCAGACCTACATGGAGCCTTGTGATAATCCTTTTGATAAGATGGATGAGGTTCTGAAGGGGATCTCCACCAAGCTGATTTTTGTAGACTTCCATGCAGAAGCCACCTCAGAAAAAATTGCCATGGGTCATTATCTGGATGGCAGAGTGTCTGCTGTTGTTGGCACTCACACCCATGTGCAGACTGCTGATGAGCGAATTTTGCCGAAAGGTACTGCTTACATGACCGATGCCGGAATGTGCGGCGGTAAAAACTCCGTGCTGGGTGTGAAAAAAGAATTGATCATCGGTCGTTTTATCAATCATCTACCGGTGCGTCATGAGTATGATCCTCAGGATATTGAACTGTGCGGCTGTCTGATTGAAATCGACGAAAAAACAGGAAAAGCGACTAATATCCAGAGAATTCGACAGTAACTGCTAAAAATTTCAAACCGTCTTGAAATACTTCTGAGTATGTGTTATACTAATTCTAACATGCTAACCAAAATTTTCTAATTATTGTGACGAAATAGGAGGTATTTATGGACGCAGATATCCTGAAGGTCTCTTCGAAATCAGTGCCGGCCTCTGTAGCCGGTGCGATTGCCGGCTATATTCAGGAAGAAGGGTTCGTGGAAGTACAGGCAATCGGAGCGGGAGCAACCAATCAGGCAATCAAATCCATTGCGATCGCTAGAGGCTATTTGGCTGACAGCGGTATTGACCTGATTTGCAAACCGGAATTCGCGAATGTGACCATTGAAGACGAAGAGCGCACCGCCATTAAGTTGGTATTGGAACCAAGATAGTTCAAAAGGACAGCAGTTTCTGCTGTCCTTTTTTCATGCTAAAATTCACTGGAAATCAGACGATTTGCCTCAGGGGGAGAGTAGACCCAGCGCTCCATGTGTCCGCCAAGCCGGAAATAGCGCAAGGGTTCCACGTCGTGGAGAGCATCAAAGGCATCGACGATGATCAGTTTGACTTTCATTTTATCCGGCAGCAAACTTTTAATATACACGCTGGCCAGCTGACCGGGACGGACACCTTCCTTGGGTTCGGCAAGGCCGGCAAGATTGGGAGTCAGCTCCACGAAAATTCCGTAAGGTTCCACGGAGCGCACGATACCGGAAACGGTCTCACCCACAGAAAAGAGGGCGGCGTTTTCTTCCCAGGTACCCAGCAACTCCCGATGAGACAGGGTGATGCGGCCGTTGTCGTCTTTGGAGCGCACAACGGCTTTGATGTCCTGCCCACAGCGAAAGCGATCGGCCGGATGGAAAATGCGGCTGACGGAGATGCTGTCAATGGGAATCAGAGAGGGAATACCGCAGCCAATATCGACAAAAGCACCGAAAGGTTCCAAGTGCGTCACTCTTGCGTCAATAACATCACCGGGGATAATATGAGAAAGATATTCTTCACGGCATTTCAGCTGGGCATTTTTTCGGGAGAGAATGGGTTGCGGTTCTCCCGATGCATCCCTACCGATACGAAGAACCTGAAAGCAGACCGACTTATTAACTCGCGATATCAGCGCGATGTCACGTGTGCTGCCATCATCAATGCCGATGGCTCCCTCCAAGCGAGGGATAATTCCCTTGCAGAAACCCAGATCAACGATCAGGTCATGGTCAGTGGTGCAGAGACTGGCTCGTGCTTCCAAAATAAGTCCCTTTTCCGCAGCCTCCTGCAGAGCGGGAAGAGAACGGCACGCGTGACGGTTTTCATCGCTGTGGATCCGCCAGCCTTCCGGCTTAAAGACAGTCATTTTAACTCCTCCTCATTGAGTTTTTTATGATCCGCGGTATCAATATATTGGAAAAAATCGAACAATAGAAGCAAAATGGAATAACCCTGCAGAAAAAAGAGCTGTTAAAGGTAAATTCTATGAAAAAATCTCTGTCGGAATCGTTGCAGAACCATAGGGATATTTGGTATAATAACTTAGTATGAAGAATAATGGGTCAGTGTCTGCTGTTCCCATTATTGACTCAGCAGGAAGGAGGCTGAAACCATGAATGTCAATGTAGGAGACGTGCTGGTGATGAAGAAAAATCATCCCTGCGGCTGCAACCGTTTTCTTGTCCTGCGTACGGGCATGGACTTCAAGATCCGCTGTGAAAATTGCGGTCATGAAGTGATGGTAGCCCGTTCCAAGGCTGAGAAGAATATCCGCCAAATCATCCCGGCGGAAGAAGCGAAGTAAAGAAATACAATTCATATAAAAAAGGAGAATGACTGATGTTTGATAAACTTGGCGCAACCGAAAGCCGTTTTGAAGAGATCAATCAGCGTTTGATGGATCCTACCGTTGTCAGCGATCCAAAAAAATATGCTGACCTGATGAAAGAATACAAAAACCTGACCCCGATCGTTGAGAAGTATCGCCAGTACAAACAGGCTAAAAATGACCTGGAAGAAGCTGAAATGCTGCTGGAAGAAGGCGGTTTGGACAAAGACTTCAAAGAGCTGATCACCGAACAGCTGACCGAAAACAAAAAACTGGTGGAAGAATACTCCGCAGAGCTGAAAATTCTGCTGCTGCCAAAAGACCCTAACGATGATAAAAACGTTATCGTTGAGATCCGTGGCGGTGCGGGCGGCGAAGAATCTGCTCTGTTTGCAAATTCCCTCTACCGTATGTACTCCATGTACGCTGACTCTCAGGGTTGGAAAACCGAAGTTCTCAGCTCTAACCCAACCGAGCTGGGCGGCTATAAGGAAATCAGCTTCAACATCAACGGTGACAGCGCATATTCCAAGATGAAATTTGAATCTGGTGTACATCGTGTACAGCGTGTTCCTGAAACCGAAACTCAGGGCCGTATCCATACCTCTACCGTAACCGTTGCGGTTCTGCCTGAAGTTGACGAAATCGAATTCGAAATCAACCCAACCGATCTGAAGATCGACGTGTTCCGTTCCTCCGGTGCAGGCGGTCAGCACGTTAACAAAACCGAATCTGCGATCCGAATCACTCACCTGCCAACCGGCACCGTTGTTGAGTGTCAGGACGAACGTTCTCAGCACAAGAACAAAGACAAGGCAATGAAAATTCTGCGTTCCAGAATTTACGAGAATATGCTGGCTGAGCAGAATGCTGCCGTTGCTGCAGACCGTAAACTGCAGGTTGGTACCGGTGACCGTTCTGAGCGTATCCGTACCTACAACTACCCACAGGGCCGTATGACCGACCATCGTATCGGTCTGACCCTCTACAAACTGGAAAGCATCCTCAACGGCGACCTGACCGAGCTCTTCGATGCACTGATCACCTTCGATCAGGCAGAAAAACTGCAGGCAAGCAGCCAGCAGGACTAAGAAGAAACGGGTGATACCGTGAAAACGAAACTTCTGACAATCACTGATCCGGAAGTTCAGTTCAAGGAAGTGCAGGAAGCTGCGGAAATTCTGAAACAGGGTGGCTTGGTGGCGATCCCGACCGAGACTGTTTACGGTCTGGCGGGAAACGGCCTCGATCCGCAGGCGGTAAAGAATATCTTTCTTGCCAAAGGACGCCCGCAGGATAATCCACTGATCATCCACATCGAATCCCCTGCTCAAGCGGAAAAATATGCACAAGAAATCCCGGCAGAGTACTATGAACTCTGCCGCCGTTTCTCTCCGGGACCGCTGACAGTCATTCTGAAAAAGAAGGACTGTATCCCTATGGAAACCTCCGGTGGCTTGGATACGGTAGCGATCCGTATTCCATCTCATCCGGTAGCGAGAGCCATTATCGCGGCGGCTGATCTGCCGATCGCGGCACCGTCTGCCAATCTGTCCGGCAAGCCGAGCCCAACCTCCGCGCAGCACTGTGTGGATGACCTTTGGGGCAAGGTGGACGCCATCGTGGACGGCGGAGACTGTATGGTCGGTGTGGAATCCACTGTTATTTCTCTGGCGGAGGAGAAGCCGATTTTACTGCGTCCCGGTGCGGTGACTGCGGAACAGCTTCGTGAAATCCTGCCGGAGCTGGAGATCCATCAAGCGGTGACCGGCGAACTGGAGCAGGGCGCGAAAGCGACTTCTCCGGGTATGCGCTATAAGCACTATTCTCCGAATGCCAAAGTGACCATTCTCAATGGCTCCACCGAAGCATATACTCGCTTTATGGCAAAGCAGGCTCAGGATGGCGTGTATGCTCTCTGTTTTGAAGAAGATACTGTGGGTCTGACGGTTCCGTACATTGTCTGGGGTTCTCTGAACAATGAGGACTCTCAGGCACAGCATCTGTTCTCTGCATTGCGCGAGTTGGATAAACTGGGAGCAAAGAAGGTCTATGCCCATGGTCCATCCAGAGAAGGTGTTGGTCTGGCGGTATATAACCGTCTGATCCGTGCAGCCGGCTTTGATGAGCTGGATTTAAGTGAAGAAGAATTCTAATTTTGAAATCAATCGAGGAAATGGCAAGAAAAATATTGTTTTGGGCCTCACCGGTCAGACCGGCGCAGGCAAATCCACTTTGTGCCGGTACCTGCAGCAGAAAGGCTGCACCGTCATCGATGCCGATCAAGTGGCAAGAAACGTGGTGGAAAAAGGTTCTGCCTGCATTGCAGACATTGTTCTGGAATTCGGCGTGGAATACCTGACCATGGACGGCAACCTCAACCGCAGAAAACTGGGCGAAAGTGTGTTCACCGATAAAGCAAAGCTGAAAAAGCTCAACGATATCATGTTCCCGTACATCATCAATAACATCAAAGAAAAAATTGCGGAAGCCAAGGAAGCATCGGAGGGTATCATTATTCTGGATGCTCCTACTCTGTTTGAGAGCGGCTGCGATAAATTCTGCGACAAGGTGATTTCTGTCATCGCAGCTCAGGATGTTCGCTGCCATCGCATCATCGAGCGTGATGGTCTCAGCGAGGAGGAGGCTATGCACCGCATTACCGCTCAGCACAGCGATTCCTTCTATACCGAGCGCTCCTGGATGGTACTGCAGAACAACAGCGATGTGGATGATCTGAAACAGCAGGCTGATCATATGCTGTCTGAGCTGGAACAGCTGATGGAAGATGATGAAACTGTGGAGGAAGCTCTCTAATGGCGCGCAAGCGCAGACAGCGCATTATCTGGCCTCGTTTTCTGACCTTTTTGGCGGTCTGCGGACTGCTGATTGGCGGGCTGATTTACGGCGGAGTGAAGTTACTTGCTCCTGCTGCTGATTTGGCCATGGAAAAAATGTATCCACGAACTTTTCAGAGTTATATTGAAAAGTACAGCAAGGAATACGGTATGGATGAAAACCTCATCTATGCGGTCTGCAAGATCGAGAGCAATTTTCAGCCGGAGGCAGAATCGAAGGTTGGTGCCCGCGGCGTCATGCAAATGATGAAGCCCGCTTTTGAGTGGGTGCAGTATCGTACTAAGGACGAAAGCGGCACGACCTACGATCAAATGTACGAGGCAGAGATGGGAATCAAATACGGGGTCTGCATGCTGTCTCTGCTGAAGGAAGAGATGGGCGACGATGAACGTATTATCATGGCGTCCTATCATGCAGGCATGAATGCCGTGAAGGGCTGGCTGAAGGATCCGCAGTATTCTTCGGATGGGGAAACTCTGGATGTGATCCCGTTTTCCGATACGAACTGGTACGTCGATAAGGTTATGGAGACGAAAGCCATTTACGAAGAACTCTACTAATTCTGTAAATTTTTCCGTAAAGTATAAAATACCTGTTGCCGAAATCGGTAAAATAGGGTAAAATAAGCTTGGACAGAAAAAATGTCCGAGTAAATCCATTAAACTTTGTAAACATTGCACAGAATTCATGGGGGCAAACGTGAAATCTGTACAAGTAACATTTAGGAGGTATACGACCATGGAAAAGACCAAAGGCGAACTGCTGAAAGAGCAGCTCTTCCTCAATCGTAAAGACGCTACCGATCTGCTTTCTGATGAAGAAATGCAGAAAGTCTTCGATTTCTGCGAACCATACAAAAAATTTATGGACGCAGCTAAAATCGAAAACGAAGCTGTTGCAGTTGCAGTAGAAATGCTGGAAGCAAAAGGCTACAAAGCATTCGAAGCTGGCAAAAAATATATGCCAGGTGAAAGATTCTACTACAACAACCGCGGCAGAGCTCTGATCTTCGGTACCATGGGTACCCGCCCAATCGAAAAAGGCGTTAAGATCATGGCTTCTCACATCGACTCTCCAAGACTGGACCTGAAACCAAACCCAGTATTTGAAAAAGACAACATCGCTCAGCTGAAAACTCATTACTACGGCGGCGTTCGTAAATATCAGTGGGTTGCTCGTGAACTGGCTCTCCACGGCGATATCTACAAAAAAGACGGTTCCGTTGTACATGTAAATATCGGTGAAGATGAAAACGATCCAATCTTCTACATCTCCGACCTGCTGCCACATCTGGCAAAAGACCAGAATGCAAGAACCCTGAAAGACGGTATCAAAGGCGAAGAGATGAACGTATGGGTTGGTACTCTGAAATTCCGTGATGACAAAGTTTCCGAAAAAGTGAAACTGAATGTCCTCAACATTCTCTTCGAAAAATACGGCATCATCGAACCAGACTTCTTCTCTGCTGAACTGACTCTGGTTCCAGCTGCAAAAGCAAGAGATATCGGTCTGGACCGCAGCCTGATCGGCGCTTACGGCCACGACGACCGCGTTTGCGCTTACACCTCTATGATGGCTGAGCTGGACTACACCAATGAAACTCCTGACTGGACTTCCATTGTTGTATTCGCAGACAAAGAAGAAGTTGGTTCCGATTCCAACACCGGTCTGCACTCTTCCTTCATGGAATACTTCATTGCTGACCTGGCAGCTCCATACGGCGTTCCAGTACGTACCGTACTGTCCAACTCCAAATGTCTGTCTGCTGACGTTTCCGCAGCACTGGACCCAACCTTCCCAGAAGTTCTGGAAAGAAACAACGCTTCCTTCCTGAACCATGGTGTATCCATCATGAAATACACCGGTTCCGGCGGTAAAGGCGGCACCAACGACTGCTATGCTAAATTCACCAGCGACGTTCGTAAATTCCTGGACGATGCAGGCGTAATCTGGCAGACCGGCGAACTGGGTAAAGTTGACCAGGGCGGCGGCGGCACCGTTGCTAAATTCGTTGCTGCACTGGATGTAGACACCATCGATATCGGTGTTCCTGTTCTGTCTATGCACGCTCCAATCGAAGTTGTTGCTAAGACCGACGTTTACATGACTTACCGTGCATTCTACGAATTCCTGAAAGCTGATCTGTAATTCGTACATACAAAAAGCCTCCGAGTAATCGGAGGCTTTTTTCTTTGCTATTTTTTGTTTTTGTAATATAAATCCGCCAAGCCCTGCAGGAGAAGATCATCGTTGAGAATAATGTTCTGATGCTTACAGTGTGGAATGATCAGCTTGGAGATACCGCCGGTGGCGATGATGCTGCAGCTTTCGCCCAATTCTTCTTCCAAGCGGTCGATCATGCCGTCTACCATGGAGGCTGCACCATAAATCACACCGCTGCTCATGCAGTCAACGGTGTTGGTTCCGCATACTTTCGGTGGCTGGGACAGGTCAATGGCAGGAAGCTGTGCAGTGCCGCTGGTCAGTGCGTTCAGAGACAGTCCAACACCCGCCATAATGGAACCGCCGCAGAACGCGCCGTCCTTGTTGATGACGGAGAAAGTGGTAGCAGTGCCCATGTCGATGATGATTTGAGGCAGCGGGTAGCGGTTCACGCTTGCAACTGCAGCAACCAATAGGTCGGCGCCCAACTGATTGGGGTCATCGATTTGAATACCCATGCCGCTTTCCATAGTTGGTGTAACGATCAATGGGGTTTTGCCGGTGATATATTCCACTGCACGCTTCATAACACCGGTCAGCGGAGGAACAACGGACGAAATGATGGAACCGTCGATTTTTTTCGGGTCACGGTCATACAGCTGAATGATGCTTTTTATTTCCGCCGCATACTGTTCAGCGGTGCGATTGCGCTCTGTTGCGATGCGAGCGATGAAATGAATGGTCTCCCCGTGAAAACAACCGAGGACAATGTTTGTATTACCAATATCAATAGCCAATGCCATAAAAATTCCCCCTTATGTAAATCGAAAGATAGCTTACTCGTTTCTGACCTCATTATACTTCACAGGAATGGAAAAAGCAATCAATCAGTAAAATGAATAATAAATTGCAATTCTTTGTTAAATTATAGATAATATACAAATTATTTTTCAGAAAACGATGAATTTTTGAAGGAAATGTTTCAAATTCAGTTGACAAAGCTTGTGTACTGGGGTAGTATAAATTTATGAGTACGCGTGTCTGTTTCAGACACAACACCCTGAACCCACAAAGGAGAAGCAAATGTTTGAATTGTATTCCTCTGTTATCGATATTCGTCGAAAAGTCTTCGCGGAGCTGGCTCGTCTTGCTTTTGAAGGCGGCGATATGCACCAGCTGGCAGCTCTTCCATATAAAATTATTCCCGGCGATCAGAGCACATATCGCGATTCGATTTTCTTGGAGCGCGCGATCGTCAGCGAGCGCCTGCGACTGGCAATGGGTCTCCCATTGCGTCCGGTGGATCAGTATATGCCAACCACTGCCAACCTGTATGATGCAGTAGTAGCGGAAAAATATTATGAACCGCCGCTGGTCAACATCATTAAATTCGCCTGCCATGCCTGCCCGGAACGTGAGGTAATCGTCAGCTCCGGCTGTCAGGGCTGTTTGGCGAAGCCGTGTAAGGAAATCTGCCCGAAAGATGCGATTACTGTAAAGAACGGCAAGTCTGTGATCGACCCGGCGAAGTGCGTAAAATGCGGTCGCTGCGTTGATGTTTGTCCATATCATGCGATCATCAGAATGGAG